>JASGCU010000034.1:0-16266 GCA_030053935.1 Chitinophagaceae bacterium | reverse complement strand
TTATAAAAGAAAAAATTGATACAAATCAAGAAAAAAATCAAAAAGAATTCTCTTCTATACAAGAAAAAAATCAACAAGAATTTGCTTCCATAAGAGAAAAAATTGATACAAATCAAGAAAAAAATCAAAAAGATCTTACAGAAATAAAAATAACTCAAGTTAAAATAAATACAACACTGAATCTAAAGCATCATGAGGTAGATGCTTATTTAAAAAAATAATACATACATTATGAATAACATAGTTAGCGGAGGAATTGGACTGATTCATCTTATTGTTTCCGTTATTGCTTTGATAGCAGGAACGTATGTTTTACTCAACACAAAGGGAACTGTAAAACATAAAAAAATTGGTTATATATATGTGATTTCTATGATATTACTCAATATAACAGCATTTATGATTTATCGACTTTTTGGAAAATTCGGTATTTTTCATTGGTTTGCAGTTTTAAGTTGCGTAACTTTGGCTCTTGGTATGCTGCCAATATTATTGAAAAGACCAAAACAATATATGTATATGCATTTTAACTATATGTATTGGAGTGTGGTCGGATTATATTGTGCGTTTTGTGCGGAGGTCTTAACAAGAATGCCATCTATTTTTAATATACCTAATACTCGCACATTGTTCGGCACATTAACGGCAGTAAGTATATTTATTGTAATGCTCATCGCCTCAATTATTTTTGGAAAGAATAAAATTAATTGGAAAAAACAAATAGAATTTTATAATTAAATAAAAAATATGTAACATTGTAATACTAACAAAAAAACAATTAATAAAACAGAGAGATGGCAGAGCGGTTTAATGCGGCGGTCTTGAAAACCGTTGAACTGTAAGGTTCCGGGGGTTCGAATCCCTCTCTCTCTACTCCTCAAAATACACTCTTAATCTATGTTTTCAGATATTTCTATAATAAGTTTGCAAACTATTCAAGAATATATCAAAGCACTTGATCTTATCCCTATAATAGAAGAAGGATTTGTTTCATACTCTACAGGAAAGGCAGTTATACCACCTGTTGCAGAAATTTTATTTGAAAACCCAAAAGGGGAAACACATATAAAGTATGGCTATATAAAAGGACAGTACTATTTTGTGATAAAAATAGCATCGGGATTTTATGAAAATCCAAAGATGGGAATAAGTTCGAGTCAAGGGCTGATGCTACTTTTTCATCAAAAAACAGGACAATTATTATCCGTTTTATTAGATGAAGGGTACCTTACAGATATAAGAACAGCAATAGCAAGTATGATTACGCTCAAATACTTAGCCCCCAAAGAAGTGGATTATATCGGTATAATAGGAACAGGTATACAAGCACATTTACAACTCAAATATTTAGAACAAGTGCATACGTGCAAAAATATTATTATTTGGGGACGTAATAAAGAAAAATGTTTCGCATACCAAAAACATTTTCAGGATGGTCCTTTTCAAATAAAAATAGCAAATTCTATTTCAAAACTTGCTGAAGAATGCAAAATTATTATTACAACAACCCCATCGGAACAGCCCCTATTACAAGAAGAATATATTCAGAATGGAACTCATATAACAGCAATAGGTTCCGATACTCCCCATAAAAATGA
The DNA here is from genome assembly GCA_030053935.1 of Chitinophagaceae bacterium. Taxonomy (NCBI): domain Bacteria; kingdom Pseudomonadati; phylum Bacteroidota; class Chitinophagia; order Chitinophagales; family Chitinophagaceae; species Chitinophagaceae bacterium. The sequence continues at coordinate 14,668 of JASGCU010000034.1, read as the reverse complement.
ACTTTCCTCTGCTCTTCTTAAAAAATCGGACATTATAGTTTCTGACAGCATAGTACAAAGTAATACGAGGGGTGAAATTTTTCAAGCAAGGGAGAAAAATCTTTTAGATGAAAGTAAAATAATAGAATTAGGGAACCTCATTCAAAATCCCAAAATGGGAAGGAGTAATAAAGAACAAATTTCAATAGCAGATCTCACAGGTGTTGCGGTTCAAGATATAAGTATTGCAACATCTATTTTTCATTATCATAAACAAATACAATTAAAATGAATGTAAGAATTTTTGAATTAGAACGTGTACAATCTCTGTATGAAAATACTGTGCCTATTAATTTAACAGAAAGCGGTTTCCATCCTTATTCTTTAAAAGAACTTCTTTCCGCAGAACAAATACAAATGCTCACAGAAGTTACTTTAGGATATGGACAGACAAATGGAAGTATTCCACTAAGACAAACAATAGCGAATATATATCCGCATTGTAATGAAGAAAATATATTAGTAACGAATGGCACGGCTGAAGCAAATTTTGTTATATGCCATACTCTTTTACAAAAAGGAGATGAAATAGTAATGATGGTTCCAAACTACATGCAAATGTGGGGAGTAGTAGAGGAAATGGGATGTATCCCTAAAAAGTTTCATCTGAGAGAAGACCATAATTGGGAACCCGACCTAGAAGAACTTCGATCTCTTATGAGTCCCCGTACAAAAATGATAGTTCTATGTAATCCTAATAATCCAACGGGATATGTTTTGAGTAAAAAAGAAATGGAAAGCATAGTAACTATTGCAAGAGAGCATAATTGCTGGATTTATTGCGATGAAGTGTATAGAGGTGCCGATTTAGATGGTATTGAAAAACCCAGTTTTTATGGAATGTATGATAAAGTTATGGTAAACGGGGGACTATCAAAAGCGTACGCTTTACCGGGTTTACGCTTAGGATGGTTGGCAGGTCCTGCGGATATAATAGCAGATTCATGGGCTTACCACGACTATACTTCTATAGTAGTAGGAATATTGAGCGATACAATTGCCCAAATAGTACTAAAGCCCGAAATGAGACGTAAAGTATTAGATCGTAATCGCACTATGCTCTATGAAAACCTTTTATTAACTGTAGAATGGGCGAAGCAATATCGTGATATTATTGATTTTATTCCACCTCAAGCGGGAGGAATGCTCTTTGTCAGGTATAATCTTCCGATACAATCTACAGAATTATCAAACTGGCTCCGCATAGAAAAAGGAGTATTTATTTTAGCAGGGGATGTATATGGAATAGATAAGCACTTTCGGATAGGTATAGGTGCAGAAAAACAGTACTTACTAAAAGGATATTCACTTTTAACAGATGCTTTGAAAGAACGTTTCAAACTCTAAAAAATGCGTGCGTATATTATGAATTATTTTTTATCAATAGAAACCACTAACGAGGTATGCTCCGTAGCAATTTGGAAAAATGACGAGATAATATGCATCCAAGAGTGCCATATCAAACAATCCCACGCTTCTTTATTAATGCCATTGATAGAAAATGTATTACAGTCATGTTCTATTTCTAAAAAAGAATTAAGTGCTGTAGCAATATCCTCCGGACCTGGCTCTTATACAGGATTAAGAATAGGCACATCTACCGCAAAGGGAATCTGTTTTGCTCTCAATATCCCCCTTATATCTATTCCAACATTTTATTTTTGGGCAGATTACGTTAATAGATATAATTTTGAGAATTATTTGTTATGCCCCGTGATGGATGCAAGAAGAATGGACGTGTACTGCTCTGTTTTTGACAATACATTACAAATTATTCAGGAAACCGAATGTAAAACAATAGATGCAAACTCATTTGCCCATCTATTGAAAAAACAAAAAATACTTTTTTTTGGAATGGGAATTGAAAAAATACAAAAAAACATACAATCTCCAAATGCTTTGTTCCTCAATCATTACCCATCTGCGGGTTATATGGGAAAGATATGCTATCAAAAATATCTCAACAAAGAAACTGAAAATATAATATATTATGAACCAATGTATCTAAAAGAATTTCAAATAAAAAAATAAAGAATATGCAAGAAAAAATAATAAACAAAATAGCAAATAGCAATCTTACTACCATTCCAATAGAAGATTTTATAGAAAAAGGAGAACGGATTTTTTTTGATGTGAAAGATATTCTCTACCAAGGAATTATTATAAGAGAAAAAGACATAAGGGATTTTCTCAAAAAGCACAATTGGAATAGATATCAGGGAACTTTTGTGGCTGTAGATTGTAGTGTTGATGCCATCATACCTCCTTGGGTATATATGTTAATAGCATCTGAGATAGAATCTTTTGCAAAAGTTTTAGTAAAGGGAAATTTGAAAGATTTAGAAAAAAAAATATATGAAAAAAAATTGGAATCCATACATTGGGAAGAATATAAACATAAAAAAATACTCATCAAAGGATGTAATACAATATACGATGCTGATCATGCTTTTTTTGAACTCACCAAAAAACTAAAACCTTTCGTACATAGTATTTTTTACGGGGAAGCATGCAGTAACGTGCCTATTTATAAAAGAAACATTATTGCTACACAAAATTAAATGAATATTTCATGTTTCTAGTATTTTTTTTTAACAACCATAAAATTTGGTACATAATCATAGTTTTTAAATAGAAATATTCGGAAATAGTTATCTTATAATAAAAAAGTATATAATAATAATTATTTTATTATACACTCTAAAAATCTTTTAAATAAAAAAACGATATTTTAAAAAGTTATGACACATCCAAAAAATAACATCGAAGTATATATGTATTATTATAACACCTTGTTAAATAGAAAAAAAATAATTACTATATTATTTCTATTGACATACTCTTTTCATTCCGCATCACAAACAAATAGTAATATTTTTTCTAGTACTTTTGTTTCTATCCAACCATTAACCAATCCCTTTGTTACCACAGCTGACTTTGATAATACTGGAATAATAAAACTTTACGTATCGGGGAAACTGGGTAGTAATGAGTATAAACATTATTTTTATTCGTATATAGGAACGGGCTATAGTATTTATCCCGTGGAAACATCTAAATTATGTTATAAATACGGAAGTAATGGAAGTAGTAATTTTGGAGATTATGATAATGATGGGGATTTAGATCTTCTTATATCAGGAATAGCACAGGCAGGTACTGATGGTAACTGTGGTTCTGATCCTAATTCAACATATAATGTCACGAAACTTCTCAGATATAGTGGTGGTGAATTTACTCCCGTAATAGATTTCTATGGGATACGGGATGGTGTGGCTGTCTTTGGTGATTATAATAATGATGGGTATGCAGATGTTTTAGTAAGTGGGAGTGGTGTTTCCAAACTTTATAGAAATAATAATGGAGGAGCATTTTTGGAGGTCACTTCTTCTACTTTCGTGGGGGTTTCGGGAGCGGAGAGTAATTTTTCAGATTACGATAATGATGGAGATTTGGATATTTTTATATTAGGAACATATTCCAAACTCTATACAAATAATGGGGGGACAAGCTTTGCGGAAGTGAGTGGGGTTTCTTTTCCGGGTTATACTGCGGGGCATGCGAGTGTGGCAGATTATGATGCTGATGGTTATCCTGATGTGTTTATAACGGGGTATTCAGGAAGTATCTTTTCCAGTCTTTATAAAAATAATAGAGGGACAGGATTTTCCACTGTTTATAACGGAACTTTTTTTCCTGTATATTATTCTCATACGCATTTATCGGATTATGATAACGACGGGGATTTGGATGTCTTTCTTTCAGGACGGACCTCTCTCACAGATACTACCAAAGTTTCTTATCTTTATAAGAATAATAGGACTTCTTTTTCTCAATGGCATTCTTTTAGAGGAACAGAAGCTGGTGCAAATAGCCCCGTAGATTATGATAATGACGGAGATCTTGATATTCTTATTATAGATAAAAATTTTGGAAGGATTTTTACGAATAATATTATTGTTAATAAAAGTGCATTGACAAATACCCCTCCCACAGCTCCCAGTTCGTTGACATTTTCCATTTCTTCTCAAAGTGTAACTTTTGTTTGGAATCGGTCTTCTGATGATAAGACGCCTACTTCTGCATTGGGGTATAATGTATTTATGGGAACGAATACGGAAACAGAAAAATACAGAGTATCTGAGACACATATTAAAAACGTCTATTCTTCTCGTAGAAAAGTGGCAAAAACAGGTACTATAAAAGACACTTTTTTATTTGTAGGGAAGTTGATACCAGGTATATATTATTGTGGAGTTCAAGCAATAGATAACTCTTATGCGAGTTCCTCTTGGAAATATAATACTCTTAAAATAGCTCCTACCTTATATCCTGCTACCAATATTACTACGAATGGATTCACCTTTCAGTGGGAAAAATCTCTTTATCCCGCCTATTATTATGATATATCACTTGATAATACTTTTACTACCTTAGTGAATTCCAATACTTTTGTGTCTGGTACTGTTGCTACTATCACGAATGCAAGACCCGGGAGTACTTATTATATCCGAGTGAGGAATAATAATTCCATAGAATACACAGATTATTCTAATGTCATAGAAGTAGAGATTCCTTCTAAGTTTACAGAAATGACGGGTGCGGGGTATACTTTTCGTGCCAGAGCGAGAGGAACGAATGCTTTTGTAGATGTAGATAATGATAATGATTTGGATTTACTTGCGAATGATGTTACTGGTGTTATTTATTTTTATAAAAATACTTCTACGGGCTTCAATACTAGTAATTTTTTCATATCAGAAAATCCATTGTTAACAAGAGTTCTTGGGGACTACAATAACGATGGGTATGTAGATCTTTTTGTCACCAGTTGGAATAGTAGTAATAGCAGGGGGAGGTCTCGTCTATATCGCAATAACCTTGGGACAAGTTTCACAGAAATGACTTCTACTGGTTTTAGTTTTACAGATGTTCATCAAGGAAGTTCTGTATTTATGGATTATGATGGGGATGGATATGTAGATATAGCTTATTCTGGGAGCAGTGGTTCTACTATCACCTCAAGTAATCAAGGAATAACGAAACTTTATAAAAATAATCAAGGCACAGGTTTTACTGAAATTCAAACATTTTCTGGTTTTTTTATAGCAGGAGTATCGGATGCTGCAGATATAGACAATGATGGATATATGGATATTATGTTTGCGGGATTAGGAAGTGGAGGGAAAATATATAAAAATAATAATGGAAGATTTGATGTATTGAATTCCCTTTCGTTTTCCAATGTTCCCGATGCTACTTACGGAGTAAGTTCTCAGCATTTTCTGGGAGATGTGGATAATGATGATGACATAGATATACTCTATACAGGAACAGATGGCGTGAGCTTGTATAAAAATAATAATATGGTGTTTACCCAAAGCTATCCGTTGGGAAATCTGAGGTCTTTTTCTACTAATTTTGCAGATATCAATGGAGACGGAAAATTAGACATAATCACAGTTGCAGATACTAATAATACTAGTACCCCATCAAGTATAAAAAACAAAATATATTGGTATAAAAATACAGAAAAAGGTTTTGTAAAATATAGTATTAATACCGCCCCATTAAATCTGATTTTTCCGTATACATCATTCGGAGATTATGATGGAGATGGGGATATTGATGTATTTGTTTCCGGCTATACGAAAACAACTGTCATAAATTATGTTGCCAAACTGTATAGAAATGAAAATATAAATAGTAATGGGACTATAGTAGCAAATACGAAACCCAATCCACCAACAAATCTTACTTCTGTCCGTATAGACAATGATAAGATAAAATTTGTATGGAATGCCGCTTCTGATGCCCAGCAAAATCCCTTATCATTGAGCTATAATATCTATGTAGGGTATGGAGTAAACTTAGAAAAAATAAATCCTTCACAATCTTTTATAAGTGGTTCATTGGAAGGAAAACAAAAAATAGTTAATTTTGGAAAGATAAGAAATACGTATCATACACTTACCCTTTCGCCGGGGATATATTTTTGGGGAGTGCAGGCAATAGATAATAACTTTGCAGGATCATTATTTGCTGATGCTCCTAATTTTTTTAGTATCCCCCAAAAGAATTATTTAACAACTAATGATTCGGGTATATATATTGCTTACTGGGATAGAGTAAAGGGAGCAACGAGCTATCGTATTGAGATATCCAATAATAAAAATTTTCATACTCTTGCATATGTAAGTTCGCTTACCGATACCAGTTTACGTATTTCATCTTTCTTACCAGAAACAAGAGATTATTATTATAGAGTCAATGCTACTAACGGCATTCATACTACTATCTATAGTGATACTGTGACGATTGGATCTGAGCGTTTTAGCAAAGCGTTTACCTTTCCGGGGTATATTCGATCAACAAACAGCTTTGGAGATTATGATAATGATGGAGATTTGGATTTCTTTTTGGCAGGCGGTGATGGTTATGATATCCGAAATAAATCCGCTCTCTATAAAAATCAAAATGGAACTTTTATAGAACAAACGGGAGCTGCCTTTAGTTTTGGAAAGATTTTTGATGGTGTCAGTAATTTTGTAGATTACGATAACGATGGTGATTTAGATATACAAGTGTCAAACGAATACTTCGGACCAATTTCTACTTATACGGCTTATTATGATGTTCTTTATAAAAATAATGGTACTGGCTTTGAAAGAAGAAAATTTAACACTGTTGGATGTAACCCATTGTATTATGATGGTAAAAGAAATATTTTTTTAGATTATGATAGGGATGGGTATATAGATTATTTTGAAAATGGATTCCAACTTGCTCCTTGTGTCGGTGTGGGGGCTATTTATGGGTATCCTCTGCTTCATAAAAACACAAATGGAAATTTCATACAAATGGACGGTAATTTGTTTACGGGTAATATATATTTTTATATGGAATACCCATCTAATACTTTTTTTGATTACGATAATAATGGGAAAGTAGATATACTATTTACAGGATATAAAAGAGACTACTCCAAACTACAGTTTTACGCATACACTTATGCTCCTACCACACAAAATTTTATCTCCCAAACCCATTCCTTTATTCCTATGGCTTACGGCACTATGAGTGTAGGTGATTATAATAATGATGGATATGAAGATGTGTTTGCTGCAGGTGCTACCAGTTTAACGAAAACTCTCTACTATCCTCAGTCATCTTATCTCTATACAAATAGAGGAGATGGGACTCTCAACTTTTCTTTGGATAACAAAGGAGGAAATTTTTCAGCACCATTAAAAGATACATACGGAGATAGTGATTTTGGAGATTATGATAATGATGGGGATTTAGATCTTTTAGTAGCGGGAACAATGGAAGGGAATATAGTATACAGAAATGATAGTAATATTTTTATTAAAGTAATATCTTTATCAGGAAGAGAAACCAGCTCAGGTGCTTTTTTTGATTATGATAACGATGGAGATCTCGATATAATTCTATCGGGAAGTTCCGCAACTTCTATTTATAGAAACGAATTAGGAACAAATATATTTTCTCAGAATACCAGACCTATCCCCCCTACTGGACTAGTAGCATCTGTTTTACAAAATAATAATGTGCGGTTTCAGTGGAATAAAGCTACCGATGCTCAAACTTCTACCGATGCCCTTAACTATAATATATATTGCGGGACAAGATTTTCTCAAGAAGTAGTTATTACTTCTCATTCTAATATCTCATCAGATTCTACAATAGATGGGAAAAGAAAGATAGTACAGAGAGGAAGAATCCAAAACAATGAATTTACTTTGAGAGATTCTCTTTCACATGGCATATACTATTGGTCAGTACAGGCAATCGATCAAGCATTTGAAGGATCTCCATGGACATCTCAATATTTTATTATCCCTCCAAAAATTGTAAGCCATGGATTGATAGGCGGAGGAGGATTTTTACCATACGTTACATTTACTCCAATGAATGGGTTCCCTAAAATTACCAATACCAGAGAACATCCTTATTATACATTAGAAATAGCGGATGACAGTACTTTTCAAAACATATATCCTACTGATGGTATAAATACCTATAATTGTTGTTATAGCGACGATATTTACACAAATCCAGGAGTTACTAATACCAATAGAATTGCTGTTTATAGAAGACAAGAATTTCTACCTGGCAAAAAATATTATGCAAGAATAAAAGCATTTGACTCTCTACGTACTGCATATACACAATATGTAGTATTTCAGAGACCAATAGGGTTAGATGATATACAAACAACCTTGCGTGCTACTGCATGGGGGAGTTCTATCTTCGGTGATTATGATAATGATGGGGACTTAGATTGTTTTATAACCGGAAGTATAGGAGGTAATACAGGGATAGCAAATTTATATAAAAACGATAGAGGAATATTTACTCAGCTCACCTCTTCTGCTTATACATTCAATGAGGTTATAAGTTCCAGTAGTAACTTTGTAGACTACGATAATGATGGGGATTTAGATATATTTGTAAGTGGACAATCTTCTGTTTATGCAAGGTCTTCTTTTATGTATCGTAATGAAGGCACAGGATTTGGAAAATCTTTTTCTGGTATTCGTGGTAGTTCACAGCTTCCCAGGGTGTTTCGTTCTTCGAGTGACTTTGGGGACTATAATCATGATGGTTTTTTGGACTTATTAATATCAGGACGAGATGAAAATAGTATTCTTAAGACATCACTCTATAAAAATAATAGCGGAACAGGATTCCAATTAGTAAACTATTCTTTTGTAGGCATTGAATGGGGAAGCAATAATTTTATAGATTATGATAATGATGGAGATTTAGATATATTTATATCAGGTAAAAATGTATCAGGTATCGGAGTTACAAAACTTTATAAAAATGATAGTACGAAATTTTTTGAAGTAACACAGTTCTCTTTTGCCCAACTCTACAATTCAAGTGTCAGCTTTGGTGATTATGATAATGATTCGGATATAGATATTTTCTTATCCGGAACAAATGAGACAACCTCTTATAGCTATCTCTACAAAAATAATATAACATCATTTACTGCTATACATAATTTTACAGGTGTCTCCCTCAGTGCGAGCGAAATGGAAGATTTTGATGGAGATGGGGATATAGATATTCTTCTATCGGGAATATCAGGAAGTGACATAAGCACAGAATTATATTTGAACGAAAAAGGTATCTTTACGTCCAAAACAATCTTTGATAATGGAAAAACTTTGTATGGAAGTTCTATATCACAAGATACTTTATTACCCACATACCAAGGATCTAATAATTTTGTAGATTATGATAATGACGGAGATATGGATATTCTCATAAACGGCTCTAAAACTGTTTCTTTTCCTACTCATATCATTGATAACGCTACTTTAGCTTTAAAATTTTATAGAAACCAAAAACGAAATATCGTAGATACAAATACATATAGTAGCAATAAAATCCCTACTACACCCACAGCACTCGTAAGTTCTGCCATAAACACAGAAAAAGTAATTCTTTCATGGCGTCCATCTACTGATAGCACTATAAATGGCGCATCAGAAAATACTATATACTACGACTTAACTATAGGAACAAAAGAAAATAAAATATCGGTAAAAAGCCCCGCATCCCTTTCATCAGGAAAGCGGCTTACCGGGGAAACAGGAAATATTATTACTCCTTTTTTTGTACTCAATACCTCTTCTCTCCCAAAACTCAAAGTATACTATTGGAAAGTACAAGCCATTGACGGTGCAAAATCCGGAAGCAACTGGTCTCAAGAAGACAGCTTTATTGTTAAAGAAAACCAATTTTTATACCTAGCAGAAATCGGTCATAAACAATACTCAGATATGTTTCAGTTAACTACAAGCAGTAATAGCAGTCTACCTATAACATATACTTTTGATACCTCCTATATTCGCTTAACAAACGGAACCTTGTCTATTAAACAAGTAGGAGTCGGCTCTACCACTATTAGTATTATGAAACAAGGAAATAATTATTATTACCCATCTACGATTATAACTAAAACCATTTCTATATTCAAAAAAGAACAAACAATAGATTTTTCACAACCTTTTTTAAGAGAATATGGAGACATTATAGACCTTGTGCCTACCTCTTCATCAGGACTCCCTATCACATACTTTACATCTTCTCCCAGCAAAGCATTTATAAATCAAAATAGAATTATTATCAACTCTCCTGGCACTGTTACTATTACAGCTATTCAAGCAGGAAATGCAAATTATTTACCCATAACCTTATCAAGAGTACTTACTATAAATAAAAGAAGACAAATCATATCGTTTGAACCATTCCAAAATTCTAAAATCTATGGCGATGATCCTTTTCAACTACCCATCAGCTCCAACAGCCCTCTCCCTATAACCTATACACTCACACCATCCGGAATAATTTTTATCTATAACAATGTAGTAAATATTTTATCCGCAGGTACCGTATCTATAATGGCAATTCAAGAAGGAACTAATAACTACCTAAAAGCCGACTCCGTAGTCAGACAACTCATTGTAAATAAAGCAACCCAAACTATATATTTTTCCAACGCAACTATTTTTAAAACCGTTGGGGATCCAACATTTTCATTGAATTATATCACATCAAGTGGACTTCCTATAACATATTCTCTTTCTAATACTCATGCATGCACTGTAAGTCAAAACATATTTACAATACAGGAAAGTGGCATTGCTACTATACATATCAATCAATTGGGAAATCCAAATTATTTTCCAACTTACGGATATCAAAATATTATCGTGATAGATCCAGGAAAAGAATTTCAAAATATAAATTTTTCCTCAATCCCTGAAAAAACATTCGGAGACTCTCCATTTACCTTATTAGCGAGCACTAACTCAGGATTATCAGTATCCTATTACAGCGAAAATACTTCTATAATATCTATACAAAGAGACACTGTAACTATCCTTCAAGCAGGCGAAGCAACTATATATTCTATTCAAACAGGTGATATAAACTATAATCCCGAATTTGTATCCCAAACAATCCGCATACAAAAAGCAACACCTCCCGTATATTTTGAAGAAATACCTATAAAAACATTCGGTACCTCTCCTTTCATTTTATCTGCATATTCTTATCCCGGATTAGCCATTTTCTACGCTAGTTCTCTTACAAATATATTAGAAATCAGAAGAGATACTGCCATTATGAAAAATACAGGTATTGTGTCAGTGTCTGCATTCCAAACAGGAAGTACGAACTATAATCCAAGCCAAACTATGAGATTAGTTAAAATTGATAACCCATCTAAAAACTCTCAAACCATTACATTCTTTTCTATACCAACAAAAATATACGGAGACAATCCATTCTCATTACAAGCAAATAATACCGCCTCATTAGGAATTACTTATATAAGTTTTAATACCTCGATAGCTACTATCTCTTCTAATATAGTAACCATAAGAGGAACAGGAACTTGCCTCATCGCTGCTTATAACATCGGAAATAATACCTATAACCCATCCAATATTGCTTATCAAGTACTCAATGTGCAAAAAGCAAATCAAACTATACTATTAAACCCTATCACAGAAAGATTAGATAACGAACCTCCGTTTACAATATCTGCTACCACAACATCTGGACTCCCTATCAGCTATTCTATAGCGAATACAGAAATCGCATCTATTGTAGGAAATACTATTACTATACATACACCAGGTGTCACCGCTCTCACAGCATTTCAAATAGGAAATAGTTTTTATAATCCCCAATCTACCAATCAAAGTATCGTCATAAACTCTATTTCAAGACAAACACAAACCATCACTTTTTCCGCCATCTCTGAAAAAATAATAGGAGATCCTCCCTTTAAACTCTTTGCTACTACTACCTCTACTCTACCGATAACCTTTATAAGCACCAATACATCTGTAGCTTCTATTAGAAATGACTCTGTTACAATACATACACATGGACAAGTTACTATCACTGCTTATCAATACGGAAACGTATACTTTAATGCCACATCTCAAAATCAAATACTTGTAATAAAATTGCCTCAAACAATAACATTCCAAAACATAACACCAAAAACATTCGGATCCCCATCATTTGAAATAAATGCTTCATCTACCTCACTTTTACCCATAAGTTATTCTTTCTCAAACCCATCCATTGCCCACATAACAAACAATGTTATAACTATTTTAGGAGCAGGAACCACCCTTGTTATAGCATCACAACCCGGAAATAATACCTACAAAACAGCTCAAAATATATCCCAAATACTCACAATAGAGAAAGCAACACAAACCATAACTTTTGATGACATACCTTCTAAATACGTAGGTGACGAACTCTTTGAAATATTCGCCACTACTACCTCTAATTTACCAATTACTTTCATTCCATCAAATCTTGAAGCAATCCAAGTCACAGGAGAAAATTATATATCTATAATAAAAGGAGGAACTATCACCATAACCGCTACACAAAATGGTAATAATAATTACCACCCCGCTAACCCCGTATCCCAACCAATCATTATATCTAAAAGAAACCAAATCATAGTATTTAGCCAAATACAGAATAAAAAATACTTAGAAGAACCTTCTTTCACTATACACGCTTATGCTACCTCTACCCTCCCAATACGCTTTACATCATCCGAAGAATCTGTCGCAGCGATAGATGAACAACTCGTTATATTAAAACAACCAGGAACCACTACCATAACAGCATATCAAGAAGGGAATAATGAATATGATCCAGCACCAACAGTAAGTAGAACTCTTGTCATAAATAAAGCAACCCAAATCATTGGTTTTTCAACTATCCCTCTAAAAACTACAACAGAATCTTCTTTCATTCTTACCGCAACTATTAATTCACACTTACCAATAAGATACTCCTCTTCAATACCAAACGTTGCTTCTTTATTCGATGATGTCGTTTTTATAAAAGAAATAGGAACCACTACCATAACTGCATACCAAGAAGGGAACTCTCTTTACAACCCCGCAAGCCCCATCCAACAAATATTATCCATCATACCAGAACCACAACCAGAACCACAATCCGAAGGGATAGAACAACACATCACCTTTCCCCCAATTCCCCCAAAAGATACAAAAAGCCCCTCTTTCGTATTATTCGCATCTGCATCCAGTGGACTACGCATTTCTTATAAATCCTCTAATACCAAAATAATAAGAATCCACCCTAATTCTGATTCCGTTACCATCTACCAATCAGGGCAAGTAACTATAACCGCATATCAACTAGGAAACAGAAAATATAAGTTTGCACCTCCTGTATCAAGACACCTCATAATAATCGACCCCGAAAAAAAACAACAAAATATATCTTTTGAACCTATTCCTCCAAAAACACTCGGCGGTAACCCATTTATGATACTCGCAAACGCAAGCTCCTCATTACCCGTAACCTTCCTATCATCAGATACTCTCAAAATTATCATACATAAGGATACCGCACATATAATGAACGGCGGAATTGCATACATTACCGCTATTCAAACAGGGAACGACGAATATAACCCCGCAATACCCATAGAACAAAAAATATCTATTGTAGACCCAAGCAAAAAAAATCAAACTATTATATTTGATGCAATACCACCAAAAAATACCAAATCCCCAAACTTTCTACTCAATGCTACTGCAACCTCCGGATACTCTCTTTCTTACCAAATTACTAATACAAATATTGCCGATATATCTCTGAGAAACGTAATTATTAAACAAGCAGGAACTACCTTTATAACTGCATATCAAGAAGGAGATGAAGAATTTAACCCCGCAGAACCAGTATCTCAAATACTTACTGTTACAGATCCTGACGACACAACTATAGTACACATTAAAAAAAACCAATACATCACTTTCCCCATACCAGATATTGTAACCCAAGGCGTAGATAAATTCTTTATCCTAAAAGCATCTGCTTCATCAGGTCTTAACATAACATACATAACATTAGACACCTCATTCATCAAAATAACAAATGATATTGTTACCCCACAAAATATTTCTATAACCACTCCCCAAACCATCACCATTACAGCACTCCAATCAGGAGATAATATATATAACCCCGCACCCGCTGTAAACAGATTGCTCCTTATGAAACCTAACCCTCTCACACCCACCCAAAACAACACCAATAACCATATAAAAATATACCCAAACCCCACAAAAGATATTATTAATATAGAAATAGATAAAAACATAAACCCCCATAAATATCAACTCATAGATATAAATGGAAACATAATTATAGAAGCACTGTTTCAAACCCAAAATAAACTTATACATAAAATATACCTCAAAAAAATAAAACCAGGAGAATACATACTCATTATTACCGACCGAAATAAAATACTCATCGCAACCCAAAAAATAATTATATATGAATAAGTACCTTAAGAGGAGTTCTAAAAATTGATTTCTTTATTGGTTTTTAAGAGATACAGTTTTTAGAATTTGAATTTTTAGAACCCATCTAAAGTATGTAAAAAAAGGTATAGAAACAAACCACTAACAGAAGAAGAGAAAAAAGAGAATAGAAAAAAATCAAAAGTTAGGTCAGGCATAGAACATGTATTTGGCTTTATGGAACAAAGTATGCAAGGGTTACGTATACG
>JASGCU010000033.1:7079-23402 GCA_030053935.1 Chitinophagaceae bacterium | reverse complement strand
TTATTTTTTTATCAAAAGAAAAACAATAATGCAGATACTCAAAAAAGTAATATTGGGTACCCATACAGCTAAGAGAGGATTCCAAGCACCATTTTGAGCAATGGCTCGGGCGAGAGTGAAAAATATAATATAAATAAAAGCAAGAGTAAACCCCAAGGCGATTAAAAATCCTGTTCCCCTTCTGCTTTTTTGAGAAGATATCAATACACCTAAAAGGGTGAGAATAAGAATCGCAAATGGGGACATTATCCGAATATATTTTTCTATTATAAAAGAATGAACATCATCAGAAGCACGTTTATGCAACAATTCTATATGGCGAGAGAGTTCGGGATTTGTCATTGTTTCGTGCATCCCTTGATTACTTTCAAAATCAGCATCGGTGACATGCAGAAAAGTATCTAATACTATCCCTCTGCTTATTTGCTCTCCAAATGTATCTAATACTCGGTTTTCCCAATCATATAGTTTCCATTTATCAATTGCGGTATCCCATTGTATTCTTGAACCTTTGAGTTTTGAGAGCATTTTATAATTCTGTATATGCTCTAAAGTAACATTATACCCTGTTTTAGCGTAAGTATCATAATTTTGCATATACAAATAATCTTCTGTATCTATTTTCAGATGAATATTTCTGTCTGTATAATACGATGGTCTTTTGATATACTTTGTTTCAAAATCGATTCGAAATTTGTTACCATCGGGGACTATATATCCATTGAAAAAAAAACTGATAATCCCAATACAAGCGGCACTGAGTATATAAGGGAACAACATTCTATAAAAACTAATTCCTGAGGTGAGGATAGCAATTATTTCGGTTCTTGCGGATAGGTTTGCGGTTACAAAAACAACTGCGATAAAGACAGTGATAGGTGTAATGAATCCGATATAATAAGGAATAACAGTAGAATAGTATCTCATGATTTCTCCTGCTTTCAGAGAATGTTCTATAAACCTATCATTTTTTTCTGTAAAATCTATTGCACAAATAACGAGTATAAGCCCGAGAACTACAAAAATAAAGGTTTTTAGAACTTTTTTTAAAATGTATACATCTATTTTTTTCATCTTATTTTTGAAATAAAATCCGCAGGTCTGTAAGAAATAAAAAACGTAATAAAAAATATAATACCATATACGAGTATAATATCTGTTACTTCTATTTTTACGGGATAAGCATCAATAATAGAAGAACTTATCCCCATAGATATAATTCCAAAATCTTGTTGCAATAGGCAAACAATAATTCCTAAAAAAATACCTAAACTACTGCCAATAAACCCTATAATGATACCTACTAAAAGGAATATTTTTTTTATCAAAAAACTATCTGCACCTATGGCATATAAAATTTTTACATCTTTCTTTTTGCCCATTGCGAGCATCGTCAGGAAGAAAAATATATTGATAGAGGCAATGAAAAGTATAAAAGAAAAAATTAAAAAAACAAAAAAGTTCTCTGTTTTGAGAATTTTAAATATATCGGAATGCTGCTCTTCTTCGTCTAACACCTGAAATTGTTCCCCCACCATTTCTTGCACTTTTTTTTTAATCGTATGGATATGTACTTTTTGCTGTATGTTAATTTCTAAAGCGGTTATTTTATTTCCATAATCCATAAGTTCCCTTACAAATTGGATGGGAGCAATGGCATAATTCTCGTCATAGTGCTTTTCTATACTAAAAGAGCCACTTACCCAAATCTCTTTTGTATTATAATAGTCACTTGGTTGTATGCCTGTATGAGTTGTGGTGATTTTAGGATAAAATATTTGCACTCTCTGGTCTTGGCGGTCAAAGAGTTGCAAATTGTTTTCGATTCCTTTTCCGATTAATAAAAAGTATTGATTATTTTTTTGTAAAATAAATTCTCCATCTATATAATCTTTCATTGGATTATTTTTAATAAACCTTCCACCTACCCCCTTTATCGTTATAATATTTTGGATACCGTTATAAGATATAAGTGCGTTATCTTCTATAATTTCTACAACCGAGGTAACATGTGGTATTTCTTTTATTTTTTTTGAATCCACAGAGTGCATATCAAAAGATTTTCCTCTTTCTAATACTACTTTCAATTCTGCATCAAAAGCATTAAACACATTTGTTTTGAGAAGGTCTTCTAATCCATTAAAAACAGAAAGAGCTATGACCAAAGCCATAGTTCCAAAGGCGACACCCAATAAAGAAACAAGAGATATAATATGAATAAATTGTTTTTTTTTAGAAAAAATATACCTCCATGCAATGAAAAAAGCAACGTTCAATGTGAGTAAAATTAAGGTTGTAAACTTCTAATCTGTTCTATACTCTGATGAATTTCTTCGGAAGGAAGTGTATGATCTACCAATTTATTTTCAAAAAAATCTTGATATGCTTGAAGGTCTAAATATCCATGACCACAAAGATTAAACAGTATTGTTTTATTTTTTCCTTCTTTTTTTGCTTGCTCTACTTCTCGGATAACTTGAGCAATAGCATGGCATGCTTCAGGTGCGGGAAGAATACCCTCTGTTTTAGAAAATAACACCCCTGCCTTAAAACATTCTAACTGCTGAATTGCAGACGCTTCTATAAGTTTATCTTTTAGGAGCTGACTACAAAGTACACTTGCCCCATGATATCTCAATCCTCCTGCATGGATAGCGGCAGGATTAAAAGTATGCCCCAATGTATACATCGGTAAAAGAGGAGTATACCCCTGAGCATCCCCAAAATCATACATAAACTTACCTTCTGTTAATTTAGGACATGAAGCAGGTTCCACTGCTATACATCGTATTTTTTTCCCATTTTGTAATGTATCCCGTAAGAACGGAAAACTAATACCTGCAAAATTAGAACCTCCTCCTAATGGTGCTATTACTATATCTGGGTAATCACCTGTATATTCTAACTGTTTTCTGGCTTCTTCTCCGATAATAGTTTGATGCATAAGAACATGATTCAACACAGATCCTAGCGCATATTTTGTAGTTTCACTCTGTGCAGCTACTTCTATTGCTTCTGATATTGCAATTCCTAAACTTCCATTAGAATTTGGATTTATTTCTAATTGTTTCCTTCCTGCGTTTGTGTTGCTGCTTGGTGACGCTATTACTTTTCCTCCAAAAGAATTTATGAGTATTTTCCTGTACGGTTTTTGAGAGAAGCTAATTTTTACCATATATACTTCGCATTCTATTCCAAATTGAGCACAAGCAAAAGAAAGAGCTGTTCCCCATTGCCCTGCTCCTGTTTCAGTAGTTATTTTTTTTACTTTTTCTTGTTTATTATAATATACTTGTGGAATAGCAGTATTGGGTTTATGAGAACCCGCAGGACTGCCTCCCTCGTATTTATAATAAATTTTTGAAGAACTGCCTAATGCTTTTTCTAAATAAACGGCACGAAATAAAGGTGATGGTCTCCATATTTTATACATGTCTAACACTTCCTCTGGTATATCAATGTATCTTTCCGTTGAAACTTCTTGCTTAATAAGTTCCATAGGAAATAGAGGCGATAAATCTTGAGGTCCTACTGGTTGTTTTGTTGCAGGATGAAGAGGAGGTAATGGTTTATTTACCATATCTGCTGCTACATTATACCATTTTTTTGGTATATCCTTTTCTGATAAGTAAATTTTTCTTTTCATAAGGGTTATTATTGTTTTGTTATTTTGTAAATATGTAATTTTTTTTTGAGAATTATTTTTCTATTTCATTTGAATGCTCTGTTTTATAATGATATTCTTAAAAAATACTTTTGAGACATTCTGTAAGTAAGTACCTTTCAATAAATCAAAGATAATCTCTAAAAACTGCAATTTTATAAAAAATAAATTTTGAGTCACCACTAAAAATCATTTTTGATACACTTGTAGTTTTATAACGGATTGATTATCAACGATTTAAAAATAAGTATTTCTGTAAAAAGCATTTTTAGAAATATATCTAATACTTACAATGTTTACGGAGGTAGTCAAACATCTATTAGTTACTGTATTCATAATAAATAATACAGTTTATGATAAATCAAAAAATGGTATTTCTGTTCTTTCAAATGTTTTGTTTTCAAATGTCTCAAAAACAAGAGTAGATTTTAAATTGGTGACTACCAAAAACGGTGCGTGGAAAACACTATTATAAGTAGTATTTTGATATAAAGCATCTATTTTCATATCTATATCGTGCCTTTTACATTCCACGAGCATCCAAGGAACACCTTTTCTATTATATACAATAATATCAACTCTTTTCAAGAGTGTGTTATAATATAATCCTCTTTCTATGTTTATAAGTGCTTGAGAAACATTCCTCTTCTCTATTAAAAACCTTATAAAGTATTGACGCACAATCTCTTCGGGAGTAGCCACTCTATATTTTTTTCTGATAATATCAAAAACAAAAAGAGTATTATTTCGTTTTTGATATAATAAAGAAGAAATGCCTTCTAAATCTACCATATAATTAAATTGAATTTACATATTTAATTCGTCATGTTTTTCACAAAAAAAGCATAAAATTATAATAATATGTAATAAAAATAAAAATGGTATATATTTGCTATTATTTTAAAGAATATATACAATAAAATATATTTTCTGCTATAAAAATTATATTTCAATTATAAATTACAAATAATACAATAATAATACAAAACAAATGGGAAAAGGAGATAAAAAAACAAAGAAGGGAAAAATTAGTATGGGTAGCTATGGGAATTCTCGTCCTCAGAAGGACAGAAATAAACAAAACGCACTTACCATCAAGAGCAAGAGTAAAATAAGCAAATAACTTAAAAAAGTTATTTACTACCTATTTTATAAATACTATTTCTTTTAGATGGTAAAAAATTTCTTTATTTTTTACAGAAATTGCTAATTGTCCTGTACTATCTTTAATACCGGTAATGATACCTTCAAACATTCCTTCAGCATTTTTGAAAAGATGTAACTCATCTTTCCAATAAAGATGTCGCAAATACAATTTTTTAAGGGATTCATACCGTTTACTTTTGAGATGTAAATAATACATTTCTATATTTTCTAATACCGAGGTTAATATATCTAATATATCATATTCTCGCGATAATTCTTTTATTACGGAGGTTGCCGATGGTATAGAAAAAAGTTTTTGATTTATATTTATACCTATTCCAATAAGCGATTGTGAGAAGAAGTACTGTTGTATGGTGTTTTCTATTAAGATGCCTGATATTTTTTTATCTTTACAAAAAATATCATTAGTCCATTTTATTTTTAGATTCGGCACAGATATTTTTTGTAAAGCATCTCTTATAGAAAGAGATGTAATAATATGGAGATAAAAAATATGAGATGTGTGTAAAAAAGTCGGATAGAGAACAATAGTAAAACAAAGATTCTTTTGTGGTTCAGATTCCCAGTAATTGTTGCTTTGTCCTCTTCCTTCGGTCTGCTCATCTGTTATAACGATTGTTCCTTCTTCTAAAGAATGTAGAGCAAGCAAACCTGCTGCTACCGTATTGGTAGAAGTGCATTTGTTATAATGAATAATATTTTTTCCTATGAAAGAATTTTTTAAAAGATGTATATTTTTCATATATATTTTAGTTTATAGATTTTAATGTACAATAAAAAAAGAATATAATATTAAATGTATAATACATGAATGCAATAAAAAAACAAAGCAGTGACCCTATAAAAATACTAAGAGATTCTATTATTATGGGAATAAAAGAAAAAAAAGGAGAAGAAATAATCATCATGGATATGAGGCACATAAAAAATGCAATAGTAGATTACTTTATTATATGCAGTGGTAATTCGGATACTCATTTAGATTCTATTAGCAGCGCTATAGATGATTTTGTATATCAGTATATTCAAAAACATCCATATAGTAAGGAAGGAACTCAAACAAAAGAATGGGTATTGATAGATTATTTAGATGTAATAGTTCATATATTCAAAAAAGAGAGGAGAGTTTTTTATGCTTTAGAAACACTTTGGGGAGACGCAAAAATTGAATCTATAAAATAAAAAATATTAAGACACAACATACATTTTTACGTAAATAAAAATTAAAATAAATAAAACCATATACAATGAAAATAGATATAATGAAAAGTACAAAAAAGAAAATAGAAAAGATAGACCAAGAAATAATAAAAAACAAAAATAAAATTAAAGACCCTACAAAAGATAAAAAAGGTGAGGATAAAAAAATAAACTACCAAATGTGGATAATTATTGGATCCACTGTGCTTTTAATGATAGTAACCTATTTAGGTAATAACAAGGCTACCATTACTATTACTCAAAAAAGATTTGGAGAAATGTACCAAGAGAATCATATACAGGAATTGATTCTCATAAAAAATGAAGATGTAGTTGAAGTGGTACTAAAAGAAGAAGCATTAGAAATACCAACTTATAAAAAAGAACTATCCGATAATTTTAATGGATTTGGTAAAAAAGGACCACATTATAAATTTAAAATATCTTCTTTAGATAAGTTTTTAGATCAGTTAAAAAAAATAGAAGAACAAATCCCCGATCATTTAGAAGTACCTTATAAAATAGAAGAAAGAGCGAATAGTGTAGAGATATTTTTTAACTACGGTTTTATTATTCTGTTAATATTTGGTTTTTGGTATATGATAAAAAAGATGACAAGTATGGGAGGACCTGGTGGTCAACTTTTTAGTATAGGAAAATCAAAAGCATCTCTCTTTGATGGGAATAATAAAGTAAAAATTACATTTGAGGATGTAGCTGGTTTAGAAGAAGCAAAAGAAGAAGTAAAAGAGATTGTAGATTTTCTAAAATCTCCTGATAAATATACCAACTTGGGAGGAAAGATTCCTAAAGGAGCTTTATTAATAGGACCTCCTGGTACGGGGAAGACACTTTTAGCGAAAGCAGTTGCAGGGGAAGCGAATGTTCCTTTTTTCTCACTTTCGGGTTCAGATTTTGTGGAAATGTTTGTAGGAGTAGGATCTTCAAGAGTAAGAGATTTATTTAAACAGGCAAAAGAAAAAGCACCTTGTATTATTTTTATAGATGAAATAGATGCAATAGGAAGAACCAGAGGTCGCAATCATTTTGCAGGTGGAAGCAATGACGAAAGAGAGAATACCCTCAATTCTCTCTTAGTAGAGATGGATGGTTTTGGAAATAATGCTGGGATTATTATTCTAGCTGCTACAAATAGACCCGATGTATTAGATTCAGCACTTTTAAGACCAGGACGTTTTGATAGACAGATTAGTATAGACAAACCCGATTTAGTAGGACGAGAAGCTATTCTAAAAGTCCATCTCAAGAGTTTAAAATTATCTGACAATATAAGTGTAAAAAATTTAGCTGCACAGACACCTGGTTTTGCAGGTGCCGACCTTGCTAATATATGTAATGAAGCGTCTCTAATAGCAGCGAGAAGAAATAAAAAAGCAGTAGAAATGCAGGATTTTTTTGATGCTATTGATAGAATAATAGGTGGATTGGAGAAAAAAAATAAAATAATTTCCCCCGAAGAAAAAAAAATAGTTGCTTATCATGAAGCAGGACATGCGGTTACGGGTTGGTTTTTAGAACACGTAGATCCATTGGTAAAAGTAAGTATAGTACCGAGAGGAGTAGCCGCATTAGGATATGCTCAATATCTTCCCAAAGAACAATTTCTCTATCAAACAGATCAAATGATAGATGAAATGGTAATGGCGATGGGAGGAAGAGCATCTGAAGAAATTATATTCCAAAAAATATCTACAGGAGCACTGAGCGACCTCGAAAGAGTAACTAAAATGGCATACGGAATAGTGACTATATATGGTATGAATGATAAAATTGGAAATGTATCATTCTATGACTCAAAACAATCAGAACCTTTATTTAACAAACCATATTCAGAATCTACAGCGGAAACTATAGATGCGGAGGTAAGAAAAATAATAGCTGATGTCTATGAGCGTTCCAAAAGTCTATTGATACTTCATAAAGATAAGTTGGAAATAATTGCACAAGAACTATTACAAAAAGAGATACTGTTTCAAAACGATTTAGAACGATTAATAGGACCGAGACCTTTTGAGAAACCGACTGCTTACCAATCTTTTATCCAAACAGAGCAAAAAGCAGATACAAAGCTTTCAAACGAAAAAGATATAAACGTTCTAAATACAGAAGATACCAATCCAAAGAAAAAAAAAACAAAAAATTCTTTATCATAATGATACTCAATTTTTTATCTTTCTATAGATAGTTATTGGTTCTCTCATATTCTATAGTATCATCTATAACTGTTGGTACTATATACTATTGTTTTCAATGTACTCTATTATTTATTTTAGGGGATGTCAAATGTGAATATAGGGTCTAACAGATTATTATCCCACGATATATTTACGAGTTCATGAATAATTCCGTCATGAAGCCCATAAACCCAACCGTGTATAATAGGTCGCTTCTCTTGCTTCCAATACCTTTGGATAATACCTGTTTTAGCTAAATTCATTGCCTGTTCGATGACGTTCAATTCTGTGACTCTATTCAATCTAAGTTCCTCTGTTTGTAAAACATCTATCTCATTCTGGTGTATCTTATACACTTCTTTTATGTTTCTTATCCATTTATTTATAAGTCCTAAGTGTTGACGAGACATGGCTGCTTTTATTCCACCACAACCATAGTGACCACAAACAATAATATCAGATACTTTTAAAAATTCTACTGCATATTGCAAAACACTTAGTAGATTTAAATCTGTGTGAACCACCATATTTGCTATATTTCTATGAACAAATATCTGTCCAGGTTCGGAATCTGTAATTTCATTAGCAGGAACCCTTGAATCAGAGCATCCAATCCATAAAAACTGAGGGGTTTGGGAAATAGAAGATTTTTCAAAAAAATCTGGATTGTCTTCTGATTTTTGTTTTGCCCATGCCTGATTTTGTAATAGTAATTTTTGATATGCTTTCATTTTTTTATTGCAAGTTTAAATAATTTTATATTTTTCTAATATGTATCTATTTGTATGAGTTTGTTTTATCTCTATTACTATTCTTTTTTCATGACCTGTAGTTACAAAATCGCGAATTATTTCTGCTATGTCTTCATCCATATGATATACTTTTGATGCATCTATTATTACATATCCTCCGTATTTTATTTTTTGAAAAGATTCTGTAATAATAGATTTATTTAAAAAAGAAACATTATGGCGAAATTGTATGAGGTAATGTTTCTTATTTTTATCTTCTGTAAATATTATGCTCTTGTAATAATTTGATTTTATAACAAAAAATATACCTACTATAAAACCAATACTGATACCTATTATTATATTACTTAACAAAATAGATATAAGCGTAACTATAAATGGTATAAATTGATCCCATCCTTTTTTATACATCTCTTTATAAAGAGAAATATTGGTAAGCTTATAACCTATAATTATTAAAATACCCACTAAAGACGCAAAAGGTATGAAATTTAATATCTTTCCAAAGAAGAATAAAGATAATAAAATAAGTATTCCATGAAATATAGTAGATAATTTAGATCGAGAACCTGCAATGACATTCGCTGAAGTACGAACAATAACAGAAGTTATAGGCAATCCTCCTAAAAGACCAGATGTAATATTTCCAATTCCTTGTGCTTTTAATTCTTGATGAGAACTAGATATACGTTTCAAAGGATCTATTTTTTCACTTGCTTCTAAAGAAAGTAAACTTTCTATACTTGCTACAAATGCGATAAGAAAAGCAACCTCATATACTTTAATGTTATAGATCTGAGAAAAATCTGGATATGATAATAATTGTAAAAAGTCTGAAGTTCTTTCCATAATGGGAAATTGTACAAGATGTTTTTCTTTCAATCCCATATCTGAAAAATATAAGAGAGCGATTTGGTTCATAATAATACCTGCTATTACTACTACTAAAGAGCTGGGAATATTTTTAAAAACAGAAAAACGCTTTTTAATACCATTGTCCCAAAAGAGGATAAGAAATAAAGATAAAATACTTATGAATACAGCTGTTGGCTCTATATTATTTGTTATTTCTAATAATTCTGTAAAAGTGTTTTTTCCATCTATCTGAGAAAAACTTTCGTCTCCTTCTGGATCTATATCATATCCAAAAGCATGAGGAATTTGTTTTAAAATTAATATTACACCTATAGATGCTAAAAAACCTTTGATGACAGAACTCGGAAAAAATTGACTTATAACACCAGCTTTTATATATCCAAAATAAAATTGAAGTATTCCTGCTATCACAGTAGCTAATAAAAAACCAGTAAAAGAACCATCCAAAATATGTATCCCTTGTGATACTACAACTACTAAACCGGCAGCGGGACCACTTACACTCACATGAGAACCACTGAAATATCCTACTATTATCCCTCCTACTATCCCAGCTATTAGTCCAGTACGTATTTCGGTTCCAGACGCTAAGGATATCCCTAAACATAAAGGAACCGCAACTAAAAACACTACTATAGAAGCAGGGAAGTCGTACTTAAAATTTATTTTTAGGAACACCAAAAATCTCCTACATTTACGTTTTAGTGTCATAATTTTATTATTATTAAGAATATGTTTATTGAATTGATTTCTATAGTTTATCGTATAATATATAAATAATTTTGTGAAAAAAGAAATAATATTTTTATATACTTATATCATTTTATTGTATTATCTCAAATAAGAGCCAAGTGTACTTATTTCCCATAGAAATCGTGCCATTTTTTTATATACTTTCTCTTTTTTTATTTTTAGTAAAATATAATTTTTTTTCACATAATATAAATTTTAAACACATACCTTTTTGGATGGTAGCATATACTTTGAAATAAAGTATTTTAATACATATCTTCTACATTTCCTAAACCGTACCGCACTACATAAATAGTATTTCCAGTAGCATCTAAAACAGTACTAGGAATCTGACCGCCCATTCCACCATCTACCACTACATCTACTAATTTTTGATATTTTTCCATAATAATATCAGGATCTGTAATATATTCTGAAGTATCTACATTATCATATAAAGAAGTACTCATAAGGGGATTACCTAAAAGTTTTGCTATCATTCTTGCAATTTTATTATTAGGAACCCTGATACCAATATTTTTTTTATGTATATGTAATCTTTTAGAAATAATACTATTTGCAGGAAGTATAAAAGTGAAAGGACCAGGGAAACATTTTTTCATTGCTTTAAAAACAGTACTGTCAAAAGGCTTAGTATAATCTGAAATATGACTTAAATCAGAACATATAAGAGAAAATTTTAAATCTGTATCTTTTATCTGTTTTATCCTGAGTATTTTATCAATCGCTTTCTTATTCCATGCATCACATCCTAACCCATAAATTGTATCTGTTGGATATATGATAATACCTCCGCTTCTTAAAATATCTATTACAATTTCTAATTTTTTCTCCTCTGGATTTTGCGGATGTATTTTTATACAAATACACGTATTCATAGTATATATTCTTGTAAATTAATTTATTATTAAAATTATGTGTTGAGTAATAATTTTTTTTATTTACTTTTAGAATATAAAATAATAATATTTTTTTCAAAAAATATTGGTAGATAATTGTTATGGAAAAGAAATTCCATAGATATCTTACAAAAATTTTTCTACCATAATAAAATCTATTTTATACCAGTGTTTTTTTAAAATACATACGGTGTTAAATCCATTTTTTTTAAAAAAAAATTGTGATATTGTATTGTTTGGGTGAATGGAAGCCCAAATTTTATGAGCATTTCTTATAGAAGCAAATGCAATACATTTTTCCATAAGCTGAGTTCCGATGCCTTTACCCTTTGGTACCATTTCGGAAAGAAAAATATGGTCTATAAAAACAATTCCGTATTCAAAAGTATTGATGCAAAAACCTAACAGAGTATTTTTTTCATCCAAGGCAATAATAAAAGAAAAAGGATCTTTTTTTAGTTTTTCTCTTATGTATTTTCCGGTAAATAGATGGATTTCTGATTCCTTCGCTTCCGTAGTGAGATAAGGAAAATTTTGAATAATATGTCTAAAAAAATCAATAAAACTCTGAATTTCTTGGACTTCTAGTGTACGTATCAGCATTTGTTTTATGAATAAAAATTCTGTTTTATTTGTATTTTTAAAGATAAAGATAGCTATTTTTTATAAAAGTATACGAGAAGAACGAATTAAAAACATATTTCTATAGAGTATACCTGCACCGCACAATTCAAGGATTATGTTACCTTTTGAGATAAAAATTAAGAATGTTTTTAATCAAATTTTTTTTTGTTGCTGACCTATATCCTTTAACGAATGCCGTGACAAGATCTGTTAAACCGCCATACATATAATACTACTTGACCATTCATGACCAGTTACAATACAATAAGTTGATGCTGACAATGCGGCGATTCCAATCAAAAATGCTAAAACCTGACCAATGTTACTTTGAATTATTTGCGATCCGACAATTTTGTTTTCCATTTTCATTCTATGGTCAAGTTGTTTTTCTGCCATTTGCATAATTCTCTCAGCCCCATTTGGAATAATATTAGAATATTCGGAAAATGTCTCAGGGGCGGGGAGCGGACCGATGCGAGTCTTTTGCAGGGTCACTCGAATAATTTTGATAATTTGTTGCTTTTTTTGCTTTGATATCCCATCAAAAATATTTGGATCACTTTCTATGAGTATCTTTTCAACCTTATCTAAATTATTATTTTCTGAATCGTCTTGTTTTCGAATTTCTTCAGACATAACCAAACTATTGAGATGGAATCAGTAATTTTGCATCTTCTTTCATTTTTTCTATCGCACAAGTAATATCTTGCCCAATCATTCGAAAATCATTTTCAATAGATTTTCTATCAGCCTCAAATCCTGAATCTAATGAATTAAATCTATAAAAATTTCCAGCTAAGTTTATTACTGTTCCTGCCCCTGAAAAAAAAGAAAGATGAGAAAATAAAAAACTTTTGGTATATATTTTTTGTTTTTTCATTTTGTATTGACTTTATAATTATTTTATATTTACTACGTAATTATTATGAATAAATTTACTAAATGTGTTGCAAAATTAATATTTTTTACATATAAACTAACATTTTATTGCAAGCTTTAATAAAAAATACTATATAATAGGGTATTTATTACACAACTTATAAAATAACAGTTTAATTTTATTTTTTCAATAAAAAGTGGTTTCTATTATTGGAAGTAAATATTTTCTATATTCTTAAAAGTTATTTTCATAGTTCTTTCATAAATTTTTCCGTCGTAAAAAACACGCAGGTGGTTTATGAAGGAAGCAAGTAGGAAGTGTTAATGGGAATAGAAAAATGTAGATACAGAGATAGGTGATAGGTTCTACTGTGTCATATAAAAATAGTCGGAGTACCAGGATTCGAACCTGGGACCCCTTGGTCCCAAACCAAGTGCGCTACCGGACTGCGCTACACTCCGAACTTTATATTATTTTTATTTTTTTTTGAAAGAAGGTAATAGAACTAAAATTTCTTTTGCTTGCTTGAGATGTCTTTTTTCATGGGTTATTATAATATCAAAAGCAGTTTCTAATTTATAAACTATATACTTATTGACAGGTGAAGCAATAACTGTACCTTTTTTTATAAAATATTCTACTTCATGTATCTGTTTTTTTAATTCTATTTGGTGTTCTTGAAATCTATTTAGGATATCTATGGATATTTTTTCAATACTTGGTTCCCAAATGGAGAAAGTTTTTATTTTACTTTTTGTGTTCGGGTTTACGGAATTCAGTATCATTTTACCGAAAAAAGAAACTATGAAATGAATACTTCCTAAAAAAGAAACTTTATATTTACCTGCTTTTATATCTTCTAAAATAGGAAAATATGTCTTATTAATAACAATAAGATGTTCTATATTTTGTGCTATACTCCATGTTTTTGAGTTTTCTTTCCAGTTTAGTTCTTCTGAATCTAAATCTCTAAAAAAAAATATAAAATCATCAGTAATCTCATCTATTTGTTGTATCCAATTCATACAATATCAAGATATAATAGGATAAACGATTGATAAACAACTAAAAAGTGGGTCCTATAGGGATCGAACCTATGACCCCCTGCTTGTAAGGCAGGTGCTCTGAACCAGCTGAGCTAAGAACCCAAAATATGTTTTTAAAAGAAACTATAATAACGAATAATACAAATTAGTTAAAAAAAAATTATTTTCAAATATTATTTATTTTAATTTGTATTTTATGAGATAAATATTACTTTTTTAAATAAAAAACGACTTTTTTAAATAAAAAAACGATTTTTTGAATAAAAATCAAATAAATACATTAAAAAGTGAGTAAATTACATCCTCTTATATCGGAATGGTCTATTCTTCCTAAAATACTAAAGCTGTTATTTGAGTTTTTTTTTCCTAAGTCTTGTGTTTCTATAAAACAACACGAATGTATATTTGCTAAATCGATGATATTTACTCCTCCTGTTATTCCTTCTTTGTTATAAGAAAAAGGATCTGTTACTTCACGTATAAGTATTTTTACCCATGGGGGCGAAAAAAATATTCCATTTTCATAGGAATAACATTGTGATAAAAGTTCTGTCATACCATATTCTGAGTGAATTTTTTTTATATGGAATCTTTGGCAGAGAAACATATGAAGTTCTTCTCTTGTTATTTCTTTTTCTTTTCCTTTCATCCCTCCTGTTTCCATTACGATAAAATCATTGAGATCCAGTTCGTGTTTTTTTGCAAGATGTAGCAATGCAAAGCTTACACCAAGTAATACTTTAAGAGTATTTTTGTTTTGAATACTTATTAAATACTTTACTAATTCTGCATCGTTATATAAAAAGTATCTAGAGTAGTTATTTTTTGTTTGTTTCATAAAAGCATCTACCATAAAAACAAGAGAAGAATTTTTTCTTTCTAAATAAGATGGAAGGAGAGCGATAAAGATACAGTTTTCTATTTTTTGATAAAATGTTTCAAATATGGTTGTAGATATTTTTTTATAAAAAGAGATATCATCTAAAAAGTGTTGACTTGGTGTATTTCTGGTAGTAGTGCTACTCAAAAAGCAGATTTTTTCGTTCCATTCTCCTGTTTTTACTTTGTGTGTTTTAAAAAAAGAGATGGGCATAAATGGAATTTCTTGTATAGTGCTGATATTGTTTATATTTTTGCGGAGTAACGAAAGGTATGTTTTGTATAGAGTATTATGATTTGCCTGCCAATGAAAAATTTCCATTGCGGTATTTTCAAAATTATTTGTATTTATATTCCATATTTTTGTTTTGAAAATATCTTTTTGCATAGTGAATAACAATATGTATGAGTGAGTGTATTAATAAGATTAGATGTATTCATTTTTCAATTTTTTGAACATATCTATGGTATCTAAGGGGTTGGTTGCCTGAAAAATAGCACTTCCTATAACTAATATATTTGCACCTGCGTATAATAATTTTTTTGCATGGGGAATGTCTATTCCTCCGTCTACTTGTATATATGTAAAGCAATCGGCATTAATAATAATTTCTTTTGCTTGTTGTACTTTTTTGAGGCAATGGGGTAAAAATTTTTGCCCTCCGAATCCTGGGTTTACGGACATTATGAGAACTACATCAATAGTATGGATAATATCTTTTAGTACAGAAACAGGGGTATGTGGGTTTAGCGCAACTCCTACTTTACATGGGAGTTTTTTTATTTCTTCAATGGTTCTGCATAGATGGGTACATGCTTCATAATGGACAGTTATTATCTCTGCTCCCATGTCTTTGCATTTTTGGATATAGTTTTGTGGATTTTGTATCATAAGATGAAAATCTAATGATTTTTGAGAATATTTTTGAATTGCTTCTATGACTGGGAATCCAAAGGATATATTGGGGACAAAGACACCGTCCATTATGTCCAAATGAATAAAATCGGCTTTACTTTTATTGAGTGTTTCTATTTCTTTTTGAATATTTCCAAAATCTGCTGCAAGAATAGATGGAGCAATAAGGCAAAAGGTATCTGAAGAAAAATGATAGTTTTTTGTCATAGGGGGGATTGATTATTGTTACCAATCGGGTTTATTTTTATCATTTTTTTTAGTAGGTTTTCTTTTGTTTTGTTGCAAGTATTGTATTTCATTATTTTGCATTGCTTCTAATATTTTTTGTGCTTGTTCTATGCTCATATTTATTTGTTGTAGTTTTTTTTGCACATTACCCAATTGTTCTTTTTCTTTTTTATTTTCGCCGGGTTTATTTTGTTCTTTGTTTTGTTGTTCTTTGTTTTGTTGTTCTTTGTTTTGTTGTTCTTTG
>JASGCU010000033.1:0-6979 GCA_030053935.1 Chitinophagaceae bacterium | reverse complement strand
GTTGTTCTTTGTTTTGTTGTTCTTTGTTTTGTTGTTCTTTGTTTTGTTGTTCTTTGTTTTGTTGTTCTTTGTTTTGTTGTTCTTTATTTTGTTGTTCTTTGTTTTGTTGTTCTTTGTTTTGTTGTTCTTTGTTTTGTTGTTCTTTATTATCTTTATTTTTGTCGTTTTTATTATTCTTGTTTTTATCGTCTTTGTGTTCGTCTTTTTGTAGTTTTAATAGTTGATAATTATATCTTGCTTCTTCGTTAGATGGATTTGCTTTCATTGCTTCTTTAAGATATTGTAGAGCTTCTGGTTTATTTCCCATTTTACTACTAATTATTCCTAATTGATTTAACGCTGTAGATTTTAATAGATTATCATTTTGAAATATAAGTTTTTGGTAGAATTGAGAAGCTTTAAGGGAATCTTTTTTTTGGAAATATGCATGGGCAAGGTTAAGATATAGTTTATCATCGTTTACTCCGAGGGTATCTATTAGATATGTATATTTTTCTATTGCTGTGGCATAGTCCTTTTCTTTAAATGCTGTTTCTGCTTCTTTTTTTAATCTGTTAGATTTAGATATTTTATTTATATCATAATCGGATGTTAGAAACATAAAAATGACGAGTAATAATTTCATATTTTAAATATTTTTATATGTATTAATAGGTCTATAATGAGTAATATTATGCCGATAGAAAGGAAGTAATAATATTTATTAGTGGTAACGTCCACTTTTTTTACTTCTCTCAGTTCTCCTTCTATGGAAGAAATAGCATTTATGAGTCGTGGGACATCATTTTGGTTTTCATTTATTTCGAAGTATTTTCCTCCTGTTTTTTCTGCTAGTTTTTTGAGAGATGAGGGGTTCAGTTTTGTGATGACATCCTGCCCGTCTTTATCTTTTTTAAATCCGTTTTCTGTTTTAATTTTACTTCCTTTTTCTGTTCCTATTCCTAATGGGAATAGCTTTATATTTGCTTCTTGTATTTTTTCTATTATTTCAGATGTTTCTTCTCCAAAGTCTTCTCCATCGCTCATAAGAATGAGTATTTTTGATTTTTGGTCTTTTGTGCTTGCTTGTTGTTCGTCATTCAGTTTTTCATTTGCCATTTTGAGAGGGGGGCCGAAGTCCGTTCCTGTATTTGGTACTAAATTTGTATTAAGTGTTTCTATAAAGAGTGAAAGTGCTGATAAGTCGTTGGTAAGTGGGCATTGCATAAAAGCTTCACTAGAAAACATAATAATTCCTATTCTATCTGAATGAAAGTTTTCTGCTATTTTTTTTATTTCAAATTTTAATTTTTCTAGTCGGGTTGGTTGGATATCTGAGGCATTCATAGATTCTGAGAGATCTATACAGATAAAAATATCTTTTCCTATGGCTTTTATTTCTCTTTTTTCTCCTCCGAAAGAAGGTGAGAGCAGTGCTATGAGAAATAAGCTAAAGTATATAATCCGTAATGGGAGTTTTTTAAGCATGTTTTTATATCCATTTCCTAATGGTGTTCTTAAACGAAAGACACGATTAAAATAGAGTATATAAAAAAATACAAATAAAAAAACAAGTATTGTTTCAAAAAAACCAAAATGTGTAAAATTCATAGTGTAAGTTTTATTATTTTTTAATGTTCCGCTTATTTTTCAAATATATTTTAGAGGTATCCATTTTTTTTCAAAATATGTGTCCATAAATTATACCCTTCTTGATTGAGATGTAATCCGTCGTATGTATATTTTTTGTCAAGTAATTTTTGAGAATCTAAAAAATATGGGAATAAATCTATAAATGTGACGCCTGTATCTTTTGTAATATCCTTTAAGTATTTATTTGTAAGGATAACATGTTCTTGTTTATCGTAATGTTGAGGAAATCCAGGGTAATTTGAGTTTATGGGTAAGATGCTTTGTATAAATATTTGTGTTTTAGGTGATTTTTTTTGGAATATGAGTATGATTTTTCTTACGTTTTCGGCAATTACTGTATCAGGAATATCTTTTGCTATGTCATTAATTCCTATTTTTAGAAATAATTTAGAAGGTTTTTTTTCTATTATTTCGGGTAATCTCTGTAATATACCAAAAGTTATGTCTCCTCCGATACCTCTATTTACAACTGTGCTATCGGATAGCATTTTTTTCCAATTTCCTCCTTCTGTAATACTGTTGCCTAAAAAAACAGTTGCTCCTATTATATTTTTTTCTTTTGCAAACATATCTTGACGATTTTTATTATGCTCTATAATATAGGGTACTGTGTCATATAACCTTTGATTTGTAGATTTACTTTGTGCTTCTACGTGAAATATTCCAAAACATGGAATATACCATGCTATAAATATTTTGTGCATTTTTAAATAATAAATTATGAATGTATTTTAGGATGTAATGTATTTAAGTGTGGTTTTTAAATCTATCTTTATTCAAAACAAAAAATGATTTTTTGCGTTTTTTAATTTCTTAAAGATTATTAAAACATAAAATGAGAATTTTATAAAAAAAAAGCAATTTTATATCATTTATAATATTCTGTATTGTAAAAATCTAAATAAAATTCTAAATTTTTCAAAAAAAAGTATTTTAAATAAAATTATTAAGTGAAGTTATAACTAAGTGGTTTTATTTACTGAAAAGTATATAGATTTTTTTATTTTTAATTTAGCTATAAATACAAGAATATAATTAGATTATTAAATCAGATAGTATGAAAGAAGAAACAATAAGATTAACACAGTATACACACGGGGGGGGATGCGGTTGTAAAATATCACCGCTTATGTTAGAATCCATTATAAAAAAAGAATTAGATACGAAATATTATCCTGCATTACTTATAGGAAATAAAACTAACGATGATGCTGCGGTATATGATATTGGTGGGGGTATTTGTATATTAAGTACTACTGATTTCTTTACCCCAATAGTAGATAACCCTTTTGATTTTGGGTATATTGCCTCTGTCAATGCTATTAACGATATATATGCTATGGGCGGTAAACCTATAATGGCTTTAGCTACATTAGGATGGCCTGTTGACTTGTTAGATGTAGATATTGCGGCAAAAGTTATGGATGGAGCAAAGAAGGCGTGTGAATCCGTAAATATACCAATAGCTGGAGGGCATAGTATAGATACTATGGAACCAATTTTTGGACTTGCTGTTACAGGAATTTCTACTATTCCTAATATTAAAACAAATTCTCATGGTAAAAAAAATTCCATTCTCTATCTTACTAAGCCTTTAGGAATTGGTATTATGGCTAATGCCAATAAAAAAATGGCGGCAGATGAAAAACATTTTGAAGAAGTCAAAAAATTACTGTATACTTTTAATACAGTAGGAGAGTTTTTGGGTGGTCAAAAATATGTAGAAGCGATGACAGATGTTACAGGGTTTGGGTTTTTAGGACATCTTATAGAGCTCTGCGAGGCTAGTGATCTTTCTGCGGAAATAGATTTTGATAAAATACCTATTCTACCATTTATAGATCAGTATATAAATGATGGATTTGTTACCGGTAGTTCGGATAGAAACTGGGACAGTTATTCTGAAAAAGTAGCACCTTATTTATCTAAAAATCAAAGAGTGATTCTTACAGATCCTCAAACATGTGGTGGGCTTCTTATAGCCGTAGATGTCATTTTTAGAATTGAGTTTGAAAACTTTATGAGAAAACATGGATATGATTTATCTCCTATTGGTAAGTTAACGCCTAAAAATGATACATACATTGTGAAGATAAAGGATCCAATAGTGTATAAAAAATAAAAAATATAAGCGATTTTACTACGAAAAGTCATTATTATAATGTTTCAAAAGCAGCTTTTCGAGGTAATTTTGCAAGGATGGTATTTTTGTGTGAGTGCAAAACACTCTCTTTTTTACAAATAAAATAATAGAAAGAGTATTATGTGGTTTCTGAGATTTTTTTCTCGTCTTCCTTTTTCGGTTTTGTATGTACTATCTTTTTGGATTGGTTTTTTCAATTATTATTTTTTTCGGTATAGAAAAAAAATAATTTTAGAGAATATAAAAAAAGTATTTCCTCACAAAAATGAACAAGATATACAAAAAATATATAAAAAGTTTTATTACTATATGGGAGATATTGTAGTAGAAACCATAAAACTTATGACGATAAGTGATGCGGAGCTTTGTAAAAGAGGAAAATATATCAATCCCGAATATATAAAACATATAGTACAAAAAGAACAGAAGCCAATAATAGCTCTTACTTCTCATTATGGAAATTGGGAACTTATTTCTCTTGCAGGCACTCTACAATTAGGATACCCTGTGCATGTGGTTTATAAAAAAATTCGCTCTCCTTTTTTTGAAAAACTTATGATGCTTATTCGGGCTAGTAAAGGAGGAAAAGTCATAGAAAAAGATAAAGCTGTAAGAGAAATAATAAAAAATAATACGACTCCTTGTATTTATGGAATAGTAGCCGACCAATCTCCTGAATTAGGGGTTCCAAAAGATTGGATAGATTTTTTGGGTATGCAAACCCCTTTTTATAAAGGTGTAGAAAATCTTCCTAAAATTACAGGATTCCCATCTGTATATATAAAAGTAAATCCTATTAAAAGAGGATACTACGAGATAGAGATAATCCCCCTTTCTTCGCCACCATACAATAAAAAAAATAAAGACACTATTTCTATTTTACCTATGTTTGCGAAATTTTTAGAACAGCAAATATATGAAAAACCAGAGTATTGGCTTTGGTCTCATAACAGATGGAAGCATTATCCTAATAATATATGAATACCATCTGAAAACGACTCCCTTATTCCAAAATTTTTACCATAATTTTTTAGGAAAAATACACTTTCTATTTTTTTAATACTTATGAAACATATTCACCAAAAACCAAAAAATAAAGGATACGAAAAATATTCTCCGAAAGAATCAAATACAGAAAAAAAAATATATAATACAGGAACTTTTTTGCTCCGTGATATTTCAGAAAAATGGTACTACGGTATTATTTTTATTGTTTCTTTTATTTTGTATTTTTCAGCAATTTTTTTTGTATATGTTGATTTTGATGACTCGGGATATATAGTAGAACAGCAAGCATATTTTAGTGAAATATCAAATCTGTGGAAAGGATTCGTGCATTCTAAACTATTAGATTATTATAGACCCGTTCTTTTTGGATCTTTTATTATAGATTTTCAAATAGGGAAAACATCACCTCTTTTCTATCATGTATCTAATATACTCTATCATATTTTGGCATGCTGTCTTTTATATAAACTTTTACGGGTATTACATTTTGAAAAAGTATTTGCATTTTTAACTACACTTCTTTTTACAGTCCATCCTTTGTTTGCTCAGGCGGTTGCGTGGATATTTGGACGTAATGATTCTCTTTTGAGCATTTTTATACTTCTTTCTCTCATTTATTTTTTTGAATTTTTGCAGAAAAAGAAAATATTTTTTTATTTTTTACATTTATTTTTCTTTTTGTTTGCATTTTTTACAAAAGAAACCACTATGGGATTACCCATTGTCTGCGGACTTTATGTGTTTCTAAGTGATTCTTTTGTAGATAGAAAAGAAAAACGAGCTTCTATTCTCTTACTCTGCTTCGGTTGGATATGTGTAATACTGATTTGGTATGTATTTCGCTGGTATGCATTTAAAGAAGCATCTCAAAATGGATATATAACAGCGGATATTCAAATAGGTTTTGAATCTTTTGTCCGCAACCTTCCTATAGTAGTGGATCCTCTTACTAAATTTTTTTTTCCTTTCTTTCTTTCTACTTGGGCGAGCTTTTCTGTCTTTTCTACCGTGATAGGAATTTGTTTATATCTCTGTATTTTCCTGTTTCTTTATAAAGAAAAATTTTCTTTCAAATCATTACTATGGATATTAGTTTGGTGGATGATATTTTTACTTCCCTCTGCAATGGTTTTTATACGAGACGGGCACGTAAGTGATTATTTGGAACATAGGACTTATTTGCCAGCTATTTCATGGATTATTTTATTGAATATTGTATTTGCTGCATATCAAAAAAAAGGAATTATTACCGAAAAAAGAATGTCTTTTATTGTTAAAATAGGGATAGGGCTATGTATTATTTTAGGTATACTAGCATACATTCATAGTAATAATTTTAGAAACGCAGAAACATTTTGGGGAAATGCTGCTAAAACATCTCCGCAACACCGAACAGGATGGCGTTCTTTGGGCAAATATTATTTTGATAATCAAAAATTTGATTTAGCGAAAAAGAATCTTTTACAAGCATATCGAATAGATAAGACGGAATACGCAGTTCAAAATGCAATAGGGGTGCTATATTACCAAGAAAAAAAATATGATAGTGCGAAGATGTTTTTTGAAGAGACATTACAGATGAATCCTACTCACGTAGATGCAAATTATTATTTAGGCAGTATTTCTGAAATGGAAAAACAAAATACGAGAGCAAAAAAATTCTACAAGCAGTCCTATAATGCCAATAATCAAAAGTATGAAGCTCTCTATAATATTGCGGCTCTGTATCAAGGAGAAAAAAATGATAGTGCTTCATTATTTTACAAGAAAGCAATTGCTATCAACCCCAATCTATGGCAAGCATATTATGCGCTTTCTACTTTATCAAGCAGAAAAATGCATTATGATTCTGCGAGAATATATATATCAAAAACATTAGAAATAAATCCGCAGTTAGTGGAAGGATATTTTTCTCTCGCTATTATTGCTTATAACACGGGCAATATAGCTGAATATGAAACTGCATTAAAAAAATGTATAGAGATAAATCCTGATTTTTTAGAAGCATATAAAAATTTGGTAGATGTGTATATCTATAAAAATGAAATAGATGATGCTCAAAAGTATTTAGCATTTTTGAAACAAAGAGGAATAGATCTCTCCGCTCAATACCCAAATATCTCTTTTTAATTGAGATGTGCTTGCAACAAATTTTCTACATACTCCAGTATTTCCGGAAGTAATTAGAGAACAACT
>JASGCU010000032.1 GCA_030053935.1 Chitinophagaceae bacterium | reverse complement strand
TATAAGACCAGTTTAGAAACTTTATTAACCATGAACTTCCATATATTCGAAAAAATCGTGTAATTTCGGAGAGAAGTGGTGCATGGTAAAGTTCATTTATTTTTTTAATTTAATTTGTAATGAGTATACTAAACTCCTCTGTTTAAAAAGAGGGGACAGGGGTGGTGAACCTTTTTTCTATAATCATTTCATCCCCTTGGGATTATTTTATTTATGAGAATACATACAATAAAATAAGGTTTTTACTGTAAATAGTTAAAAAAAGTAGTTCAATAGTTACAAATAAACAAAATATGTTTATTTTGTGGTTTCATTAGTTTTTTATTAATATTTATATACTTAAATAATTTTTAATATGAAGTTTCAATATGTATTAGTGTTATTATTTTGTGCTTTACAGGGTATCGCACAGAAACAAACCGCTGCTCCCCCAAGCCAAATTCCTGCTTCTACAAAAGCGGAAGAAAGGTGGACGGGTTATCAACAACGATTAAAACTCCGCGAAAATTCATTGGTAAAAAATGTCCCTTTTCGGAATGTAGGTCCTACGATTATGAGCGGTAGAGTAGTAGATTTAGAAGTAGACCCTCAAGATGCAACGCATTTTTATGTTGCTTTTGCATCGGGCGGACTATGGGAAACAAAAAATAATGGAGCGAGTTTTTCTCCTTTATTTCAAAATGAAATAGCCATCTCCATAGGAGATATTGCGGTGAATTGGTCTCAATCCCTTATATATATAGGTTCGGGAGAGAATAATTCGAGCAGATCTTCTTATTCGGGGTATGGAATGTTTAAAAGTGAAAATGCAGGTAAAAATTGGACTCCTATTGGTTTAGCAGAAAGTCATCATATAGGACGTATCGTGCTTCATCCCACGAATCCAAATATTATTACCGTAGCAGTTTTGGGACATCTATACTCAGAAAATGCAGAAAGAGGTATTTATAAAACATCCGATGGTGGCAAAACATGGAAAAAAACTCTTTCTGTTAATAACAGAACAGGAGCAATAGACCTTACGGCTGACCCCGTAAATCCAGATGTTCTCTACGCAGCCACTTGGGAAAAAGAGAGAAAGGCATGGAATTTTGATGGATCAGGAGTAGGTTCAGGAATTTACAAAAGCACAGACGGTGCAGAAAATTGGGTAAAAATAAGCGGAAATGGATTTCCCGAAACCAAAGGAGTAGGGAGAATAGGATTAGCAGTAGCACCATCCAATCCCCAAATTATGTATGCTTTTTTAGATAACCAAGACACCCGCGAAAAAAAACAATCTGATGAACAAGCAGAAAAAGTAACAAAGGGCTTACTCAGAACCATAAGCAAAGAAAATTTTATCGCTTTGGATAATAAAGACATCAATGCTTTTTTAGATAAAAATGATTTTCCTCAAAAATATAATGCCGTAGATATAAAAAAAGACATTACAGCAGAAAAAATAAAACCATCTGACTTGGTAGAATATTTAGAAGATGCAAACACCCTCCTGTTTGATACAGAAATAAAAGGAGCAGAAATGTACCGCAGCAACGATGGAGGAAAAACATGGAATAAAACTCATTCTGACTACTTAGATAATGTAGTATATACCTACGGTTATTATTTTGGACAGGTAAGGGTAGATGCTGTAGACCCTGATAAAATTTATACATACGGAGTCCCCATTCTTACTTCCGAAGACGGAGGAAAAACATGGAAATCTATAGGTGGTAATAACGTTCATGCAGACCATCACGCCCTTTGGGTAAATCCTAAACGCAGTGGACACCTCATTCTTGGAAATGACGGCGGTGTCAATATCAGCTACGATAATGGCAAAACATGGACAAAGTGTAATACTATCCCTGTTGGACAATTTTATGCAGTTACTTATGATATGGCTACCCCCTACAATGTATATGGAGGACTCCAAGACAACGGCGTTTGGATGGGACCCAGCACTTATCAATATTCTAACGAATGGAATCAAGAAGGAATATATCCTTATAAAACCATTATGGGAGGAGATGGAATGCAAGTGCAGGTAGACTTTCGTGATAATGAAACTGTTTACACCGGCTATCAATTTGGAAATTATTACCGACTAAATAGTAAAA
Source organism: Chitinophagaceae bacterium (assembly GCA_030053935.1). NCBI lineage: Bacteria > Pseudomonadati > Bacteroidota > Chitinophagia > Chitinophagales > Chitinophagaceae > Chitinophagaceae bacterium. The sequence continues at coordinate 21,858 of JASGCU010000032.1, read as the reverse complement.
ATCCCGATAATGCAGAATACATAACTCCACAACACGAATTAGGAGAAAGACCTCTCCGCTGGAATTGGGAATCCCCCATACTCATCAGCAGACATAATCAAGATATCATCTATTTTGGAAGCAATAAATTTCACCGTTCTATGGACAAAGGAAAAACATTCCAAACACTATCAAGCGACCTCACCACAGGTGGAAAAAAAGGGAATGTCAGCTATGGAACTCTCACCTCTATTGCAGAATCTCCAAAAAGATTCGGACTTTTATACGTAGGAACAGATGATGGGCTTATCCATATAAGTAAAGATGCAGGTAATTCTTGGGAAAAAATATCAACACCACCCCTTCCTCAAAACTTTTGGGTAAGCACAACAGAAGCATCAAACCATAAAGAAAATAGAGTGTATGTATCTCTGAACGGATACCGATGGGATAATTTTGAATCTCATATCTATGCTTCCGAGGACTATGGAAAAACATGGAAAAAAATTGGGTTAGACTTACCAATAGAACCCGTAAACGTAATTAGAGAAGACCCTAAAAATGAAAACTTGCTTTATGTTGGAACAGACCATGGAGCATACATTTCTTTAGATAGAGGAACAAGTTTTCAAGCATTGGATGGTGGCTTACCATCAGTTCCTGTGCATGATTTAACGATACATCCACGAGAAAATGACCTTATATTAGGAACACATGGCCGCTCTATCTTTATTGGAAACATAGCACATATTCAAGCACTTTCTCCTACTATTCTCTCTAAAAATTTTCATTTTTTTGATACTAAAAAAGTAACTTTTAACAAAAATTGGGGAAAGCAAGGATGGAATAAATGGAATTTAGGAGGATTCAACGAACCTAAACAATCTATTTGCTTTTATGCTCAACAAACCGAATCGGTAACATTTTCTGTTACCACAGAAACAGGATTAGAGGTATATACAAAAAAAATAGATGCTGTAAAAGGTCTCAACTATTTAGAGTATAATATATCTATGGTAGAATCTGCCGCAGAACCTTTGAAAAAAACTCTCAAAGAAAGTAGCACTTTCAAAAAAGCAGATAATGGCATATATTATTTACCTGTAGGTACTTATACATTCAACCTTTCTAACAATAAAGGAAATGCTACAAGCACTTTTACAATAGAGTCACCTAAAAAAACCGAAGAAAGAAAAAATAAAGAGTAAATATTACTAAGAGATACAATAATATATGTATATGTTGTATCTCTTTTTTATATATCCATTACTATCCATTTTTTTAAAATATACATTATATATGGTAAAGCAATTTGTTTATATAGTTCTTGTGTGTGAGTGTTTCATTGGATGCGAAAATAAAAATAGTAAGAACGTTTCAAATGAAAATTTAGATGAACCAGGTTTTAAGAGAGATTCTTCCGATGCAAAAGCAATACAAATTGCTGATGAAGTAATGCACGCTATGGGCGGAAAAACCGCATGGAATAATACTCGTGTTATAGAATGGGATTTTTTTGGAATAAGGCATCATATTTGGGATAAATTTACAGGAGATATAAGAATTAACGCACCTTCTATAAGTATTCTTATGAATATACATACTATGAAAGGACGTGTAAAAAAGGATAGTATAGAGTTAGAAAATCCAGATTCTATTGCTTTTTATTTGCAAAAAGGTAAACATTGGTGGATAAATGATTCCTATTGGTTGGTAATGCCATTTAAACTAAAAGACAGTGGGGTTACTCTTAAATATTTAGGAATAGATACCGCTTTTAAAAACACATATTCCCATGTTTTATCCCTCACTTTTGACAATGTAGGAAACACTCCTCACAACAAATATAAAGTATATGTAGATACAGTATCTCATTTGGTAGTGCAGTGGGCTTATTATCCTAATTTTGATATGGATACACCTGCTTTTATACTTCCCTGGGGAAAATATGAAAAATATGGAGATATTTTACTGAGCTCTTTTAGAGGCAAAAACACTCGCTCGCCCAAATCAGGAGAAGATATGATTATGGGTAATATAAAAGTTACATCAGAAAAAGATGATAGATTATATGCTTTTTAAATAATAACTATGAGCTTTCTTACAAATCCTAAATGGTTACGATTTTGTTTTTTGGATAATGGCTTCTAATTTTTGATACCATTCTTCTCCGTATTTTCTCACCAGAGCAGGCTTCAAAAATATATAGAGCGGGATTTGTAATATTTTTCCATTATCACAAGCAGGAGAGCATATTTCCCATTCGGAATAATTGAGAAATTCGTATTCTTTATAAGAGCTTATTCTAATAGGATATAAGTGACAAGAAATGGGTTTTCTGAAAGAGGTTTTTCTTTCTGTAAATGCTTTTTCTATGGAGCATTTTAAGATATTATTCTCTCTGTAAGCAAAGGTACATTCTCTTCCATTGACGAGTGTGGTAGCAAGTTCCCCCGATTCACTTGTATAAAACCCTTGTGCTTCTAATGTTTTCAATCCTTCTGCATCCATAAATGGTTTTATATCTTCTATTATTTTTTGCAAAAGAGTCACTTCATCTGGTTCCAAAGGAGCACCCGCATCTCCTTCCACACAACAAGCACCTTTGCATTTTATAATATCACACAAGAAAAATTCTTTTACAATCTCATCGGCAACTACCGTATTATCAATTACTACCATATAAAAAATCTTTCAGGTAAGGATATAAAGGAGGGAGAGGAATAAACACTTTTGGTAAGTTCAGAACCTCTTGCATTCTTTGTGGAATTGCTAATGTTGCATCTGGTATAATGGAGTAAATAACCTCTGGAAATTTTGCTGCATGGGCAGTTGCTAAAAATAATCCCTTTGTTTTTGTAGTTATTTGTTTTTTGAGAGATAGGTAAGCTGTCACAGAATGAGGGCATAAAAGTGCATTGTGTTTCTCGTAAACATACCGTATGCCCGCTGCAATTTCCTCATCAGTATAGGCAAATCCCATAATGTCTTTTTTTATAGATGAATAAGAATGATTATAAAGGGAGAGTATTCTCTCAAAATTATTAGGGTTTCCCACATCCATAGCGTTCGCAATGGTAGATACAGAACTTTTTGGTTGAAAAACACCTGTTTCTAAATATTTGGGGAAAATATCATTTGCATTTGATGCAGCATAAAACATATCAATAGGTAATCCCATTTTTTTTGCTACTAATCCACCAAAAAGATTCCCTAAATTCCCGCAAGGAACAGCAAATATACATTTATCACCGGAAGAGATATTTTTTTTCAAAGAAATGTAGGCATACCAATAATAAAAAGATTGGGGAAGTATCCTTCCGATATTGATAGAATTAGCAGAAGTGAGGTTTTTTTTTTCTAATTCTTTGTCTGCAAATGCTTCTTTTACCATCCGTTGGCAATCATCAAAGTTTCCATCTATTTCTATCGCTGTAATATTTTTCCCCAGTGTTGTAAATTGCTTCTCTTGGATTGGAGTCACTTTATTTTTTGGATATAAAATAACAACACGAACTCCTTTTACCTGATAAAAAGCATTTGCAATGGCACTGCCCGTGTCACCGGAAGTAGCAACTAATATAGTTACTTCTTTCTCTTCTTTTTCTAAAAAATACTCCATACAACCTGCCATAAACCTCCCACCAAAATCCTTAAAAGAATAGGTAGGTCCGTGAAAAAGTTCCATACAAAATATATTTTCTTCCAATGAAACGATGGGTATTTCAAAAGAAAAAGCGGTTCTTACAATATGTGCAAGTTTTTGGGGGGGAATTTCATCGCCTATAAGCGATTGTGCAAGATATAAAAAAATATCATAAATAGAATCTGCATTTGCCGTGTCTATGATTTTTTTTGGCACTTCAGGGATTATAGTAGGTATATAAAGTCCTTTATCAGGAGCGATACTCTTGAACAGGGCTTCTTGGAAAGAAATCGTAGGAGATTTTTTTTGTGAACTATATACTTTCATTTTTCTGCTATTTTTTCTATTTTGGCTCCTATAGCGTTTAATCTTTGTTCTATATTTTGGTATCCTCTGTCTATTTGGTCAGCATTATGTATATAGCTTATTCCTTTTGCTGACATAGCAGCTATTAAAAGTGATATACCTGCCCTAATATCAGGAGAATTCATAGAGATAGCACGTAATGAATGTTCTCTATTCAGTCCAATGACAGTAGCTCTGTGTGGATCACACAGTATTATTTGTGCTCCCATATCTATGAGTTTATCTACAAAAAACAATCTGCTCTCAAACATTTTCTGATGAATGAGAACAGTTCCTTTTGCTTGTATGGCGGTTACTAATAATACGCTAATAAGATCAGGAGTAAGCCCAGGCCATGGAGCATCTGATAATGTGAGGGTAGAACCATCCCTAAAAGATTCTATTTCATAACGTTCCTGTGGTAGAATACGAATAGAATTATGAGTAATATGCATTTGTATTCCTAATTTTTGAAATACAGAGGGAATTATACCTAATTTACTCACATCTATATCTTTCATTATAATATCCGATTGAGTCATTGCAGCCATCCCAATAAAACTTCCTATTTCTATCATATCCGGCAAAACAGTATGTTCTATTCCCTTTAAAGCATTTACTCCTTTTATAGTCAAAAGGTTAGATCCTATGCCCGATATACATCCTCCCATACCATTGAGCATAAAACAAAGCTGTTGTATATAAGGTTCACATGCAGCATTATAAATAGTAGTTACTCCTGAAGCAAGCACTGATGCCATAATAACATTGGCTGTTCCCGTCACAGACGCTTCATCTAAAAGAATATATGCTCCTTTTAAATCTTTTACAAAAACATTATAAATTTTTTTATCCGCATCAAAATCAAATTTTACTCCTAAACTTTCTAATCCCATAAAATGAGTATCTAATCTCCTTCGTCCTATTTTATCCCCGCCAGGAATAGGTATTTTACCTTTTTTGAATCGGGCTAATAAAGGACCCAATAACATAATAGAACCACGAAGAGAAGACGCTAATTCTGTAAAAGAAGGAGTATCTAAATAATCCAAATGTACGTGTTTCGCTGTAAATCTATAGGAATTATTCTCTATTTTTTCTACAAATACCCCTAAATTTTTTAATAACTCTATGAGTTTTTGGACATCTAATATGGTAGGAATATTATGAATCGTAACAGTATCTTCTGTTAATAATACCGCACAAAGCACCTGCAGAGCTTCGTTTTTCGCTCCTTGTGGAATTATTTCACCTCTCAAAGATTCTCCTCCGTATACTTTAAGGCGAGTCATTTATTTTTTTCTTCTGTTATTATTATTGTTACCGGAATGAGAAGAAGACGTGCTCCCATTATTATTATTTTTCTTTTTAGGTGAACCAAAAAGAGATTCATTTTTAACCCTTTCTATATCTATATTTAAAGCATTTTCAGAAATATCTTTTATATTCTGAATTATTACCACATCATCAAAATTTTCTCTATTCCATGTATTATGAAACATTTTCATCATCTTGCCTATAATAATAATAGCATTTTCTTTTTGTTCTGTATCTGTTATTAAAGCCGCTTTTTTAGTAAAAAGTTCTAAAGTATACCCATAATGCCTATACTTTATAGTATTTAAATTATAAGGAATTTTTGCAGGTTTTTTATAGAGTATATTCTCATCAGGCATAGGATAAGGGCTATTTATATCTAAATCAAAACCTGCCATTATGAAGAGATCATCCCAAAATTTCTGGTCATTATCAGAAAAATTTATAGTACTAGGATTTATGATCTTCATAAATCCTACCAATCCATACGCATAAGAAGTCCTTAACTCCTTATTTTCTATAGTTTTAATATGTTCAATAATTTTTTGAATATTTCTACCATATTCTCTCAGTTTTAAAGGTGTTTTATCCGTCATTATATTTTTTAAATAAAATTGTATGTTGAGTCCACTATGAAAACTCTCTTTTGCAGAAATATTGAATTTTTAAACTGCTGATAATAAAACAGCTATAAAAACACAAGTTTTTCAAAAGCAATTTTTCCGAGCAAACAGGTTTTTAATGTATTTGATTATTTGTATGAGTACAAAATCTATTTTTTGTTATGAAATCCGTCTTAATAACATCATAAAAATTTGAATTTCATAAAAACTGTGGGGTTTTATTGTACGAGAAAATTATTTTTAAACTGCTATTGATAAAGCAGCTTTATAAGCTTCTTCATAATATCTTAAAAGCTTTTCCCAATGAAAATGTACCGATATATTTTCAACACGGTTTCTTAATGTTATCCTTTCTCTTCTTTCCATTTTAGTAAAGTTATAGAGAAATGAACATAACTGCTCCGCAGATTTATTAAAATCAATAGTTTTTCTATTAATAACTGTTATACCATTCTGAAAATGATCCGGAAGATTATATAAAACATAATCTCCAAATCCCGCTAAATCACTTGTAACAGTAGGAACTCCACTCGCTATACATTCTAATGGAGTATACCCCCATGGCTCATAGTAACTGGGAAAAATCCCCAAATGTGTTCCTCTTATAAACTGCCCATAATCCATTCCAAAAAGAGGATTGATAGGACTTATAAAATCCGGATGGTATACTATTTTTACGCGATCTTCTATATTATTTACTAAATGAGATGCACGAAGGTAGTTAAGAATTTCATCATCCACATCATTTTTTAAATTATGTGTTACTACAGAAGGAAGAGTATTAGTTTTCCAATTCTGAATTAACCTTCTGTAAAGAAGCAAAGTATCTTTATTAATAAAATCATTCAGCACAGGAAGTTGGTTATCTTTTTTTGTAACAATATGCTGAAATAATTGTTCTCCTATTTGTTTTTTTATAGTTTCCGTGGTCTGTTGTATTTCATCTAAAACAGCCATGCTATGGAGTATTTCAGAGTTTATAGAATAAAAATCTCTTTTGGTAATAAAAAACATAACCACCGTTGTTTGGCTTTTTTCATATTTTAATTTCCAGTTTAACCTTGCTAATGCTTCTAACACTATATCAAATCCTTTATTACGAAATTCAAACCTTCCCGAAGTAAAAAAATAAACCGTTTTATTAAGATCAAAAGCACTATTTTTAAAAAAATGAGAAATAACAAACTTGTGAATTTTATTTTTGTATTCTAAATGAAGATTTTGAAACTCATGTAGTGCCTCAAATCTCTGATTATTAATACCATTCGGAAGAATAAAATCCGCTTTTCTACCCAATAAATGCTCACATTCCAAATCTGTAATTCTACTAACAGTCGTAAAAATATGAGCCCCATGAGCAATAGAACGCTCTAAATCAACAATAGCTGATATATTAAAAAAATTCTTCTCTTTTTGCCAATCTATAAAAGGAAGATGTTGATAAAAATTTGGACTATTCATTGCTAAATACCTACCAAGTATCGTAGCATGCGTAGTAAAAATAATCTTAACTGGTATTTTTTCTCTTTTTAAATCAGGAATACAAGCACCCCCTTGCCATTCATGAAAATGAGTTATAATATTTTTGCGAGATTCGTTTACAAAACAAAGATCTTTTAAAAAAATTTTAACACATTCCTTAAAAGCAATTATTTTATTAATCTCATCTGAATCTGGAAATTCTATTTTATGATGCTCCCAATAGAGATACTTTATCTCCGAAAGTTTACTCCAAACACTCCCTATATTAAATAAAACAACTTTCGGATTACCAGGCACCAACCATTTTCCGTAATGAACATCTATATTATTCATCCTCATTATTTCTATTACTTTTCCTATAGAATCTTTCGGATTTACAATAGGATCAAACTCTGCATTTACTTGATTTTGAAAATAGGGACCTAATAAATAATAATTATCTTTCCACTTAGTACACGTTTCTAACAATTTAGATTTTATAACTGTATATATTCCTCCTTGTTGATTCATTACCTCCCATGCTACCTCTATCAAAAGAGTATTTTCTCTTTCTTTTTGGGAAATTATTTTTTTTAGATTATTTTTTTGTGCCATAAATGTTTGCAGTTTATTTTTTTATACGGCAAAACTTTCTCCACATCCACAAGTTCGTGTAGCATTCGGATTCATAAATTGGAACCCTTTTCCATTGAGCCCATCAGAAAAATCAAGAGTGGTTCCAAGAATATACAATAAACTCTTTTTATCTACTAATATTTTTATTCCCCTATCTTCAAAAACACTATCACTTTCTTTTATTTGAGAGTCAAAAATAAGGTTATATTTTAAACCAGAGCATCCCCCTCCTTCTACAAACACTCGTATACTATGTTCTGTCTCTACGTTTTCTTTTTTTTTAATTTCTATTATTTTATTTTTTGCTTTTTCTGTTATGACTATCATGTCTTAGAATTATATGCTAAATTGTTCGTAACCATAAATTTAAAAATAACCCTACAATAAAAAAAATTGGCACTTATTCACTATATAATTATAAAATATTCAAAAATAATATTTGAGAGAAATAATAGATGTAATGTATTACTTTTTGGATCAAAAAATAAAATAAAAATCTGTTGTGTGATGTTTTTATTCCCTATAAGATTCTTGTGTATTGTTATTAAAACATATAAACAAGTAGTGAAAACATAAACAATTTACTTTTTTAATAACAAAACAGTATATTATTTTTGCAATTTCTTTTTAAGGGTTTCTATCTTTTCTTTCGCTTCCATTTTCCCTGAATTAAAAGATTTTTCATAGAATTCTAAAGCTCTTGCTAATGTTTTTCTTTTTTTTCGTGGAGCAAATTTTGTCTTTTTAGCAACTTCTTCCAAAGTTTGTGCCTGCAAAAAATACGCATCCGATTCAGATACTTTTATTTGCCTCATAATACTATCTATTTTCATCTCTAATAAAGATAGAATCTTCTTTTTAATTTCGATATCTTCATCTTTATTTTTTAATTCTTGCTTTTGTGTTTCTACAACGGTATATAAAACGTTTTTTTCGTCTTCTATTTTTTGGATTTGAAACTGTAGATCTATTATTTTATCATTTTTTTCCTGAAGCTCTTTTTTCAAACGTACTATTATAGAATAATACATATTCGTTTTCTGAACTTGCTTTTCTAATTTTTGTATCTTTTCTTCCGCTTTTATCACATATTCATTAATATCTATGAGACGTTCCAGTAAATTTTCATAGGGAGCCCTTTCTTCTATATATGTAGAAATAATATTCCTTTCGCTATCTATAGAATCTAGTATAATCTCTATATTTTGTAAGAGAGTAGCTATTTTTTCATGATCTACCAGTACTGTATGAAGAGAATCTATACTTTCTTGCATTTTTTTTATTTTATTTTTATTACAAGATGTAAATAAAAAAGAAAGTACCGAGATTATATATATAATATTTTTCATGTGTATGAATTAAATGAATGAAAACAATAAAGAGCTTGTCCAAAAAATCTTTTTTACACAACATTGAATCTTAAACCTATTGATATCAAACAGATATAAAAATCAGTTATAGAAATAGAAGTGTATCAAAAGAGATTTTTCGGACACTCTCTTTAATGATATTAGGTTATTTAAATTCCTTTATCTGCCAATAAAATGGAACTATAAAGAATTTTTCTTGCATTTGCTTCTCGAAGCTGTTGTTGGACATCATCTACTATTCCCATCTTGGATTCTATATCCACTTTTAGAGTAACAGTAAGTTGGTCTCTTTCTGCCTCGCTCAATTTATCTTTTTCTTGGTTTACCCATTGAATGATATCTTTAGGCTCTATAAATACATCATTAATCTGTATTTTTGGTTCTTTCCCATAAAATGCAGAATTAGGAATTCCTACGTAAATATAGCTTATTAAAGATTTCTTCTCTATTTTTATGAGCTGGCTGGCTTTTGGCATATTTTGTTTTACCATTATACCACCTTTTTTAAAAGTAGTAGTCACCATGAAAAAAAATAAAAGTATAAATACAATATCCGGAAGCGATGCCGTAGAAATACTTGCTGTCGTCTGAATTTTTTTTTTAAATTTTGCCATATTATTTTTTTCCTGAATTATTTGGTTCTGCAATAGATATAGCCCGAGGAATACCTTCTCTTGCTATGTCATACATCTTTTTTTGCACTAAATCTTTATGATCTAAACGTAAAAAATCTTGTGCTGATTTACCTATTCTTTCTCCATATATATCATTATAAGCACCATTAATTTCATCTAAAATCTGAATAAAGAGCTCATAACTTGTCCCTCTATCTGCTTTGAACGAAACTACCGCTTCATCAGGTCCATCCGAAGAATGCTCTTTTCTCCCTTTTTGGGTAATAAATGCTTTCATAGAGGGAGGTAAAGATGCGTATACTTTTCGTGCTTCTTCGGAAGGATTCCCAAAATTTAATACAAATTCTTTTATCATAGGACGAAGCTCATGAATATGAATCATAGGCTTGTTTTCTACCAATAACATATTTTTTGAATTTGCTAAAATCTTAAAAACGTTCCTTTCGTTTTTAGTTATGTCAGGAGGTGGCTGATTGGGATCTAATTTTGGAGGCAATAGCATAGCTATTCCTTTATCACTCGATATAGTAGTTGTTACTAAATAAAATATAAGTAATAAAAACGCCACATCTGCCATAGAACCAGAATTAATCTCTGGCATTGCTCTACTTTTTCTTGCCATAAAAAACTATTTAAATATTTTGGATATTGTTGAATATACAATAGATAAAAAAGAAATTATAAAAAGCATATAAAGACAAATAAGTGACCCTCCAACCAACTGCGATGTCAGTGGCGATATAGATATCTTATACTTTAAATTATAAACCTCTGTCTCGTTCCCCGAAAGAAAATACCCTATGAGCCATACTGCTAATATTGATGACAACCCTATAAGAGTTTTTTTGAGAACATCAGGATTTTGTACCATTTGTATTATGGGGAATACTATAACTAGTACGATAGGTATTATTATAGAAACATACATTACATACAAAGAAATGTCTATTAAATCCATATTATTTAGAAAGTTTATGTTTTATAAGTATATCTACCAAATTTATAGATGCGTCTTCCATAGAATTAGATATAGAATCTACTTTAGAAACTATATAATTATAGAACATTTGAAGAATAATAGCAACTATTAGTCCTCCGATAGTAGTTAAAAGAGCAACGTTCATACCACCTGCAAGTACAGAGGGAGAAACATCACCTGCAACAGCAATAGCTTGAAATGTTAAAACCATACCAACAACTGTTCCTAAAAACCCTAACATAGGTGCTAATGCTATAAATAAAGAAACCCATACTAAACCTTTTTCTAATTTTCCCATTTCTACTCCCCCGTACGAAACAATAGATTTTTCTACCATATCTATTCCTTCAGAACTTCTGAGTAATCCTTGAAAAAATATAGAAGCCACCGGGCCAGCAGTATTTTTACATACTTCTTTTGCTTGTTCTATACCCACATCACCCCTTGCTTCCAACGCCTTTTCTATTTTTCCTAGTAACTTTTTTGTGTTGGTAGTGGATAGATTTAAAACTATTATACGCTCTATACATATACCTAAACCTACTATTAAACAAATAAGTATTGGGGTCATCCATTCTACTCCACCAGCTATAAATTGTTCTTTTAATTGCTGATGAAAAGATGCCTCTTCTTCATTAGATGCAGATGTACTTTCCCCATCTATTGTACTTGGTTCTGCTGATACAGAAGTAAGATCATCACTTACGCTTATTTTTGTGGTGTCAGAAGAAGCAGATGTACTATCTTGAGCCATTGTTATTCCTTGCCACAAAAAAACAGAAAATACTAATACACTTAAAATAACTCTTTTGGTCATAAAATTAATAATTAGTTTTTGTTTTTAATGTAAAAATGTAATTTATTAAAATAATATATTTAAATAATTGTTATAGATTAATAGATATAATTTTCAATTTTCCAAACTATTCTAAGTCCTTTATTTATATTTTTATTATAAATGAAGACGCAAATAATCCTAATAGTAAAAAACTAAACTATCAAAACTACAGCGGAGAAAGAGGGATTCGAACCCTCGATACTCTTTTGAAGTATACACACTTTCCAGGCGTGCTCCTTAAACCACTCGGACATCTCTCCGGTTTTTATATTCTTTTTTGTCTATAAAACAATAAAGTAATTTATAAAAATACTAATAATTAAATTTAAACAGATGGTTTTTCTATGGAACTATGATTGTTTTTACTATAAGTAGGGCATGTTTTTTGGGTACAGGATACTATAATGATATAACATAATACTACTAAAATAAATATATATTTTTTCATAAATATAACTTGTTTTTAAATAAATAATATAAATAATAATTCTATTGTTTGCTGGTATTTGGTGTTTTACTAATTTCTTTAAAAGTCAACTTATCTTCGTAAAATGTGGCTTTAGCCTTTGCAGATATCAGATGTTGTATGTCACAAAAGGTCAAAACAGATACGTCATTTTTTATCTTTATCATTTTTTCAGTGAGGTTTTGGTTTTTTAGAAAACTTAATTTTTTAATTACTCTTATTTTTTTTACAAAATCTGTTAAAAAAAATCAACTTTTGTATTTTTAATATCTTATTAATGATTTTATCTTTAAATGACGAAGAAACTACTTGCTTCTTTCTAATAGTTTATTATTTCATCTGTTAGCATTATTAAGTTTTGTTAATTAAACTTATATATACCATTGATTAAAATGTCCCAACATGTTTCATATTTACTGTTTTGGATCTTGTGTCCGTTTCGTGTTCTTGTCGTTTTATAAGCCCTTTTGTTTTCAATGTTTTCAAAACTGTTGAATTTGTCATTGGGTCAATTTTGGTATGGTTAGATAACAAAATTTGTGTTCTGTTTTGTTTGTCAAAAGTCAGTCAATAAATACTTGCAAGCAATACAAATTGAGAATGTGTCAACTGGTATTTCTCTAATGCTTTTTTAATTTTTCGTTGCCTCAAGTTTGTAACTTGCCACAATAAAAAACCTGTGCTTTCTTCTGGTTTTTCAATACTAAAATCTGTCTTTGCTATTTTTTATTTTTTTCAGCAAGTTCAATGAGTTTTTCAACAACAAGAGGAAGTCCACCTTTGATTTTGTGACCAATCGCTCTTGAAAATAAAAAAGTCATAAAACCTGTCATTACAATTTTGTGTGTAATTTCAAGCCTGTCTTTGGCTTGGTTGATTGTATGGATAAAGTCCATTTTGCAAAGAGGTAAAAAACTTCTGATAGTAAATGACTTAAGGTTAGTTAGTTCGATAATTTCAAATTTTGCTTTTGGCCCTTCTACGGGTTTTAAAATTCCTTTTGTTCCTGTTTGAAATTGTCCAAAAAGTTTAGAGGTTTCAACTTCTTTGTCCCAAACATTCCAATTAGGAACGTCTGTCCAAAGTTTCCAAATTTGCTCTTTTGTTGCTGTCGTTTTACGACTTACTTCTGTTGTCCACATATTACAGTATTTAAATTGATAAAATTATTTGTGCAAATGTAATATGTTTACTTATAATAAGTTAAATTTATTTTTATTTTTTGTTTGTTTTGTACGTCTCGGTATAATGGCACATAACAGTAGATAAACGAAGTTATTCACAAACAATAACATACATATCTTCGTTTTTTTTTTTCATTAAAAAGTTTTCACGCGCATAACGTTCTATTGATTCTATATTTTCTAAAATAATATATTCTTCTTCTTTTATATTTTTAATTTTTTCTTGGTAATATTTTTTTTGGTTTTGTAAGTATTCTATTTTTTGATTGATAGATATATAGTTAAAAACATTATTTTCATCTAAAAAAGATACCCATACTAATAAAAAAAAGAGAGAGAGTAAATAAAAAGATCTAAATACTTTGGGTAATCTATATAGTACCATACTAAAAACATAAACGAATGTATTAAGATGTAATTTATATCTAAAAAAATATTGTATTAGTTTTAGGATTTATTTTTTTTAATAATACTCTATTTTTATTTGAATAACATATTTTTATTTTTTTTGTGCGTATTTTTTTTGAAATTTTTCAACTCTTCCTGCTGTATCTACAAATATTTTTCTTCCCGTATAAAATGGATGAGAAGCAGAACTTACTTCTATTTTTATGAGTGGGTATGTTTTACCATCTTCCCATTGAATGGTTTCTTTTGATGTCATAGTAGATTTAGTAAGGAACATAAAATTACTAGATGTATCCAAAAAAATAACTTCTTTATACTGAGGATGTATTCCTTTTTTCATTTCTAAATTTTATTTTTAATGTAAATTAATTAGTTTAGTATTATGATTTTATTTAAATAGTATTATTTTGTAATTTAATTTTTTTTATAAAATTATATTTTTTATGTGTTTTTTTATATATTTTTGCGAATTTAAATAGATATTTTTCTAAAAAAAATTTTTTTTATCCTTATTTTTAATTTTAATACATATTTTTTGATAAAACGCGTTTAGAGTCTGTTTTTTTTAAATAAAAAACAATAATTTTTTATACTAAAACTTGATATATTAAATTTTGAAAAGGATACCTTATCTTTTAGGATAGCATTATAAACAAATTAAAATGAATGAGTATCAAATTTTATAATATAAATGAAAATTCTTTTGAGGATGATGAGGGTGATACTTTAGATCAGGCGGCACATTCCATAAAAGAGCTAACAAAATCTCTTGCGGATATGAATTATTATCTCTGTAAGAATATAAGGTATTGGCCTAATGAGTATATAGAATCAGATATGATACCTAAGCTCGAAAAATTGGATAAAAAATACTCTATTTTATTAATAAAAATGAAAAATTCTATTATGTATGAATTTGTATCTGCTCCTATAGAAGATTATCAAAGGGTTTGTAAGGAGTTTTCACAAATTATTTATGATATATATTATTTTCGCATTCTGAAAGAAGATATTTTGAATGAATTATATAAAGAGTTAAATCTATAATCATTATTCCATTGTCTGAAAACAAAATTTATTACAAAACAAAAGAAGAAATATTTCTTATAAAAGAAAGCGCTTTATTAGGTTCAAAAACTATAGCGTATTTATATAATAAAATTCATCCTGGTGTTTCTACGGCTGTATTAGATGCTCTTGCGGAAGAATATATAAGAGATAATAATGCTGTTCCTGCTTTTTTAGGATTGTATGGTTTTCCTGCTTCCTTATGTATATCTGTAAACGAGGAGGTAGTACATGGGATACCTGGTAAATATATAATAAAAGAAGGTGATATAGTAAGCGTTGATTGTGGGGTACTGAAAAGCGGATATTATTCTGATCAAGCGTATACGTTTGCGGTAGGAGAAGTTCATCCATCGGTTAAAAAACTTTTATCGGTTACAAAGCAATGTCTTTATTTGGGTATTCAAGAAGCAAAATTAGGGAACAGGATTGGAGATGTAAGCTTTATAATCCAAAACACAGCTCAAAAAAATGGTTTCGGAGTAGTAAGAGCACTTTCTGGACACGGAGTAGGAAAATTTGTACACGAAGCACCCCAAGTAAATAATTATGGTAAAAGAGGAAGTGGTCCTGTTATTAGAGAAGGGTTAGTAATAGCTATAGAACCGATGATAAATATGGGAACTTATGAAGTAGAAACTTTGGAAGATAAATGGACAATCGTTACTAAAGATGGGAAACTATCAGCGCATTATGAGCATAATGTGGCTATTTTTGATAGACAAACACATATACTCAGTAATTTTAGTATTATTGAGGAGGAAATAGCTAAATATAATGGATTTATACCATAGTGCTTTTCTAAATAATAGATGCTCTTTTAAATGGTTTTGTATCATCAAAAAGCTTGCGATACGTAATATGTGTTTTAGAAATGGAACTTCCAATTTGTTCTGCTACTCTCATCATTTTAGGATTGAAATCCCCTATCCAATTCATTTCATAATCAGAATAGCGATTGTATTCATAGTCAAATACATGCTTTGTTTTCAATACTAAAGCTCCGTCTATTCCTTTTCCTTGATGTTCGGGTATTATACCAAAAATAACTCCAATCATTTTTTTACAGGTTTTATTCCATCTATGGTATAAAAATTTTAATTTTCCTATAAAATTAAGTTTTCCATTTACATACCGAAATATTTGATTTACCTCGGGAAGGTTCATAAAAAATGCTATCGGTTCTTCTTGATAATATACAAACCACATAATTTTTTCATCTAAAATGGGTTTTATACTGTTCATTAAGTTATTTGCTTGTTGTTCGTTCATGGAAGGAACTCCCAAATGGTTTTTCCATGCTTTATTATATATGTATAAGAAATCTTTTGTGTATTTTTGCAACTTTTTTTTTTGAATATGTTTAAAAATATAATTTGGGTCATTTTTAACCTGTTCTGCTTTTTCTATCAGGCGTGGTGTAAGGGGATCTTTTATTTTTCTGGCGTATGTAAATTGTTTAAAATATATTTGAAAGCCATATTCTTCAAAAAAAATTTTATAATAAGGAAAATTATAGTTACAACGATAATTTGGCTCTTTATCAAATCCTTCAACCAGTAACCCCCACCATCTGTCCCTTTCTCCAAAATTTATCGGACCGTCCATCGCTTCTATATTTTTTTCTTGAAGCCATTTTTTACAAGCATCAAAAAGAATAAATGCTGCTTTTTTATTTTCAATACATTCAAAAAAACCCATTCCCCCTGTGGGTTGGTTGTTTCCATGAGATACTTTTTGTTTTTCTAAAAAGGCAGCTACCCTTCCAATTACTTCCCCCTTATCTGTTTTTAATATCCATCTGATACATTCTCCTTCTTGAAATGCTTTATTTTTTTTTTGATTGAAAACATTTTCTATATCTTTATCCAATGGTCTAATCCAGCATTTTTCTTTTTTATACAAGCGAACAGGCAACTCCAAAAAATCTTGTTTCTCCTTGTCTGTCATTACTTCCACTAATTCCATGTTATTCATTTACTTTTATTCATGTTTTAATTCTATCCAAAAATTATTAAATCCTTCCCCTGTAAAAATGGTAATTGATTGGAGGGTTAACAGCTCTAATATTGCTAAAAAGGTAAATATAATATATATTTTCACAGGTTTTTCTTGTATCAAGTCTATAAAAGCATATCTTTTTTTGGGGTGGAGAGTATCGAGTAGATATTTTTTTTGACTTTCAATGGTATAGGGGAATTCTAAAATAGTATATTTATGAGGTTCTGTCGTCTCTTTTAATCTATCCATTACCTTTATATATGTTTTTAATAAAAGATACAGATTTACATTCTGTAATTCTATTTCCCAATTATTTTTTTCTAAAATATCTTGCTGTTCTTCGTGTATATTACCTCGTTGTTTACGCATACTTCTTTCTTCTTCCATTTTAATAAAATATGGAAGCATAGATTTATATTTTTTATATTCAATCAGTTGCTTTACAATATCTTCTCGAGGGTCAATTTCTTCTTGAGTTTCTTCATTGATAACAGGTGGTAGCAGCATCTTTGATTTAATGTTCATAAGAGTTGCGGCGACGAGGATAAAATCACTTGCAATTTCCATATCTATTTGCTCTAAATGGTGCAGATATTCTAAAAAATCATTTGTTATTTTGGATATCGGAATATCATGAATATCTAATTCGTCTCTTTCTATAAAAAAAAGAAGAAGATCGAAAGGACCTTTAAAAAAAGGAATTTCTATTTCAAATGTAGTTTTAAAAAAAGTATTCATACATTAATATAAATAGAAAAAATGAAACATAAGAAAGAGGATTCTTTATTTGAGGATATGAGTGAAAGTAAAATGGAGTAGCACGTACGGGATTCGAACCCGTGTCTTATCCGTGAAAGGGATACGTCCTAACCTCTGGACGAACGCGCCAAAATTTTATTGTGATATAATAATTACAAAACTACATATAATTTTTTATATTTATGTTTTTATTTCAAAAAAGCGTAAATAAATGTGAATAAATTACAAAATAAATCAAAAATGAATGTTATATAATAAAGAATCACTGAAAACGCCCTGAGAACTTCTCTTTGATGTCTTTATAATGTTGTTATTATAAAAAGAAAAAATCTCGAAGTGATAAAAAATGGAGATTGTTAAATATAGATAGATTTAAAAAAAGTTTATATTTGTGAAAAAATAAAAATATGACTACTTGTAAAAAATGTAATGGTGTTGATTATAGGAAAAATGGAATAGTAAGAAATAAGTAACGATATGTATGTAGAGATTGCAAATGTAATTTTACTATTGGATGCGAATTAAAAGCTTTAGCAATGTCACTGTATGGGAGGGAGCAAAAAATATATACAGATAAATGGGATGTTTATAGTCAAATCATTCCAAAGTCAATTCATGTACAAGGTAAACAAAACACGTATAAAATAGAACAAAACAATTCACATATAAGACATTATTTATCTAGAATGAAAGTAGTTAGTAAATCAATTATTATGGTTGATATAAATTAAGAATTGCTTGGGTTTTGAATAAAAGTACATTTTATGAAGAATTTCAAAAGGTATTCCTATCTAATTATATTTAACACTCTCACAATTTTTTAATTAAATTAGTATAAATGAATCTTTCAAACGATAAAGTGAAACTTTCAATAGAAAGGTGAATTTTTCTTCGAGAAAAAGTGGCTCATTAGTATTATTATTGTAAAAAAAAACAAATAATAATTAAGGTGGGTTCTAAAAACTGATTTCTTGCAAAAAAAAGTGTTGGTAACTATTGATTTTTAAGGGATACAGCTTTTAGGATTTGAATTTTTAGAATCCCTCTTAAAAAATGGAATTAAAAATGGGAAAAAATAAAAAATATTATGGTAATATTGCTAAACATTAATAAAAAAAATAATGCTTTTTATTACAAATATTTTGAAAAAAAATATTTGTAATAAATTTACAGAAAATAAAATTATTTCACTTAGAACACGAAAGAAAATGATGCACATTATATACACGCAATTCCTGTTGTTAAGAATGAATCTCTCTTGTCGAGACATGTAATGTTTACAGTTACAAGAAGGAGGAACCTTTTGTGTATTTGCTTCCCTCCGATAACAAAAATTTATGTTTCTATAATTTTTTCACATTCCATTTCAAATTTTGCAGGTATGGAGGATTCCACCGTCGATTCGGTTGTTTCTTGCAGAGATATAATTTCTCGTAATGATTCTTTTTTCAGAAAACAAAAAACGAATGCTTTTTTGTCTATTCGGGGAGAGAATTATTTTTAGCAAGGGGCAGCCACACTACATCCGAGTGCAGCATAAGAAAGAGAGAGTGCATCGGGGTACACGATACTCTGATGAAATTATTTTAATAAATTATGAATGGGTTACTCCGAAAAGTTGTTTTTACAAAAACAATGAGTTTTAAAACTATTGGTAATCAAACAGTTACAAAACTATAAATATATCAAAAGTGGATTTTGGTGGTGGTTTCCCCATTAATATACAAAATATTAAATCGTATTTTTTAATACAAATGAGCATATTTATGTTTCTATATTCTGTTTATCATTTATATTTAGGAGGGATGCTGCCTCATTTTTTCGAAATTGTAAAACTTGATGAGAGATAAGTCATTATGGTACTAAAGAGATTTTATAAGTCCACCATCAACGGGTATATTAATTCCGTTTACTGCTGATGCAGAAGGAGTGCATAAAAAAGCTGCAACAGATGCTACTTCATTTACAGTGCAGAACCTTCTAATAGGGATAGATTGGATCATTTCTTCTGTTATTTCCTGTATAGATTTTTGAAAATGTGTGGCTCTTATTTCTATGATTTGTTGTAACCTTTCTGTAAAAGTATATCCGGGTAATACATTATTAACGGTTATTCCATATTTTCCTACTTCTAAGGAAAGGGTTTTCGCCCATTGTGCTAAAGCTCCACGAATAGTATTTGACACGCCTAATAATTCGGGAGTTTGTTTTATAGAGGTAGAAATAATATTTACAATTCTTCCATATCCTGATTCTTTCATAGAAGGGATTAAGCATTGACTTATCACATGAGAACTCAGTATATGTTGTTGAAAAGCATGTTCAAACTCTGATGTATGAGCGTCTAATAGATGCCCTGCCTTTGGTCCCCCCGAATTATTAATCAATATATCTATTCTATTCCTTTCTTCTATACACGTCTTTATTTTTTGCTGCAAGAGAGTTGTATTATTCATATCGGCGACTATGTAAGAATGTTGTTTAGAAGGATGTAGTGTTTCTAAAGCCATCTTGAGTTTTTTCTCGTTTCGAGAGAGTAATACTATGCCTGCTCCTAAAGACGATAATTCTTGAGCTATTGCTAACCCTATTCCTTGTGAACTTCCGCAAACAAGGGCTGTTTTTTCTGTTAATTGAGTGTTCATTTTCTAGTATGGTAGAACATTATGTGTATTTTTGTATAAAATCTTCTCGCCTTGGAAAAAAAATATCCATTACAACGCAATCGGTCAACGCTATTCCGTAATGAACTACATTAGAAGGTATAATGGCTATGGTGCTTTCATTCGTTTTCATATCAATTGTTACGTCGTTTTTGTCTGCATCTTTTATCCCGATGAGAAATTCTCCCTTGAGAACCTTACTTATTTGCTGTTCAGGGTGCTTATGTTCGGGAAGCTTTGCATTTTTTTTTATTTCCACGTATGCAATAGTGCAGAATTCTGTATGGCGAAAACGCGCTATAAAACCCGGGAATATCTCATGTGGAGTAGAGTGAGAAAAATCGTAAAAAATATCTTTATTTTCCATAGAGTTATTAAAATTGTGCTTCTACAGAACCACATTTCAGCATTTCATCACCGAAGTAGGGGTTACGTATCTCTTTTTTTTCACTTAACCAATAAGCCCCCTTTCCTTTCAATGCCATAGGGCAGTACTGTCTATAAGTAGGTTGACTATTTGCTTTGAAAGTAGAGATGAGCCGATATATATTTTCTGATATCTTCTCAAAGATGACTCTCTGTTTTTTTATATCTGTCTCTTGAGAAAATGTTTCAAAAGATTCTTTTAAGGACATCTGTATGGTATTAAAAAAATCTTTCTGCTGTTTTGAAAAAGTATTTACTTCTATTTTTTGTGTCTTTTCTTTTAGAATAGATACTTTTTCTTTTGATTTCTTAAAGTCCGACTCCACAAGAGCATTTTTCAGATCAAAATAAGAGTTCAGCACTTCATTCAGGTTGTTTTTGGATTGTAAGGATATTTTTTCCATACCCTGTGCATGTATTGTTCCAAAAACAATCAATAATAACATGGTAATGTATATTTTTAATGTATTCATTTTGATTTTTTTAAATAATTATTGTAGTATATAGTAGTAAATTGTTCAATATTTTTAATCTCTCGTAAATATAATTTATTTTTTGAGAATACAATAATGTTCCATTATTGCTCTCCTAAAAAATCTTTATCATAAAAAATTTAACAATGAATCCACTCTGAAAATTCACTTTTATTTACGGAAATATTGGGTTTTAAAATTATTCATAATCAAACAAATAATATATGAAATTCATTTATTACTCAAGGGGTTAGGTTTTTTTTCAGATACTAAATAGTTACCATTATTTTATAAATATATTACTATAAGAAGTAAAAGAAGTTTTTTTTGGTATTGTTTTTTGATGAAAATGAAAAAGAAATATATAAAATGAAAAAAATGTATTTCTTTCCATTATTTTTGTAAAAAATAGTAAAAGGGTTCTTATATTTTCTTATAATTGTTATATGGTTGTTTATTTTTTACCATACATGGTTCTTATAAATTTACAAAAGAATAAAAAGTGGGGGTATCCTATTTAGTAGTTTTCCCCAATTGTAAAAATACCGTTTAAAAAACAAAAATAAACGTGAAATATCAAA
>JASGCU010000031.1:17336-24273 GCA_030053935.1 Chitinophagaceae bacterium | reverse complement strand
ACCATAATCTCCGATTAGGGAACCATAATCTCCGATTAGGGAACCATAATCTCCGATTATAGTCTTCCTTTTTAAAAAAACAAGAAAATTATTGTGAAATAAAGAAAGGGAACTGAGTATCTAAAGCAATGAGATAAGGATTATTGTTTGTTTTTTGGCGATGGGTTAATATCCATTGCTCATATAGTAGACCTTTTCATTGCTTTTTTTTTATAAAATAATTCCAAAGAGATGGAATTATTATGGAAAATAAGATGAACTTTGTAATGTGACCTATGGGTATTCTTTTTTATCTCGTAATACTTGCTCAATAGTTACCATGAAATAAACATGTACTCTTTTTATACATATTTTTCTAACACAAAACAGCACCTATTAGGGGCGTAAACCGAAAGCATAGAAGTATTATTGTCTTCTATAGTAGAATAAAGCAAAGTATCATCTATTCTCTCAAAGCCTCCAAATTCTTTTTTGTCACTGTTCAGTATTATTTTATATTTTCCATGTTCTGGAACATAAAAGCGATAATCAGGAATAGAATTGTGAGAGTGCCAGTTAAAAAAGAATATATAATTTCTTCTTTCAAATATAAGAACTTTATTTGACGTGTCTATATTTAACTCTTTGGGATGGGGACTGTTCAATAGTTTTGTTTTTTGAGCAAACTGTATCATCTGTGCATCAAAATTATTGAGAAACTGATACCGTAAATCTTTATTTTCTGACAAACTCCACTGTCTTCGAGCATATTTATAAGTCCAGTTATTCCCTTCTCTCGGAAAATCGACCCATTCAGGATGTCCAAATTCATTTCCCATAAAATTAAGATATCCTTCCCCTCCCGCCGCAAGGGAAATGAGTCGAATCATTTTATGAAGAGCAATGCCCCTATCAATAATTATATTGTGATGGTCTTTATGCATATCAAAATACATCTCTTTATCCATAAGCCAAAAAGCAATTGTCTTATCGCCCACCAACGCTTGGTCGTGACTCTCCGAATATGCAATGTTTTTTTCTCCCCATCTTCTATTTTTGAGAGTATAAAAGAGTTCATGCATATCCCATTCCTCGTCTTTTTTTTCTTTCAGAAGTTTTATCCAAAAATCCGGTATACCCATTGCCAAACGGAAATCAAATCCTATCCCTCCATCTTGGATAGGACTTGCTAATCCAGGCATGCCGCTCATATCCTCAGCGATAGATATATTTTCTTTTCGCAGAGTGTGTATTAATTCATTTGCCAATTGCAAATATATCAAAGCATCCCAATCTACTCCGTGGGTAAAATAATCATCGTAGCTTTGAAAACTCGTATTTCCATGGTGAAAATACAGCAGAGAAGTGACCCCATCAAATCTAAACCCATCAAAATGAAATTCTTGCAACCAATACTGTATATTAGAAAGTAAAAATTGCTTTACCTCTTTTTTTCCGTAGTCAAAAAGAAGAGAATCCCACTGTTCGTGGACACCTCTTGGGGATTTATGAAAATATAAATCCTCCGTTCCATCAAAATAATGAAGTCCTTCGGCTCTATTTTTGATTGCATGCGAATGAACCAAATCTATTATAACTGCTATGTTCAAAGTATGTGCCGTATTCACTAAATATTTGAGGTCATCAGGGGTACCAAACCTACTACTCGGAGCAAAAAAATTACTGACATGGTATCCAAAAGAACCGTAGTAAGGATGCTCATGCACCGCCATTAATTGAATTGCATTATATCCAAGTTTTTTTATTTTGGGCAGAATACTATCAGCAAATTCTCTGTAAGAGCCAATCCCCTCTTTCTCTTGTGCCATACCTGTGTGGCACTCATAAATAAGAGGCATCTCTTTTATCTCCTGTAAAGCAATTGTCCCTTCAGTCCATATAAAGGATTGCTTGGGATTCCAAACCACAGCAGAAAAATCCATTGTTTGTTCATCCTGAACCACATATTGAGCGTAGGCAGGTATCCTATCTGAACTTCCATCAGCATGGACAATATGAACCTTATACTTACATAAATGAAATATATTATAATCGGTAGCGGACACAAAAATTTCCCAAGTCCCATTAATATTTTTGGTGAGTGGGTTTGCCCGTCTATCCCAATTATTAAAATCTCCAATAAGATACACCTCCCGAGCACTCGGTGCCCATTCTCTATACCTCCACCCATTTGCCAAAGCATCAAAATGCAATCCCATATATTTATAAGCACTTGCAAATTCCGAGAGGGAAGTATAATCCCGTTTTATATGTTCCAAAGTATTGCCAAACCGAACTATCCTATCTTGTATCTCTTTGGTATGTGGTATTAACCAACTATCTCTTTGCACTATAAGGGGCACGTTATTCTCTTTTTCAATTCCTTTTTTATTCATTTTTCTTTTTATTTACCTGTTATTAATAATTAAATAGCAATGTATAAAACATTGAGATTGCTTTTGCGGACCGTAGAAGTAAAGCATGCGATTCGGACATAATAATACGTTTCCGTTTCGGTACGGAAACTCTCTGATATCTTTTGTTTTACCTTTATAGGTCTAATATCTTGTTCTGCTTGGTTGTTGGTAAAAAGTGCTTGATGGTTAAAAGTAATTTTTAGAACGGAAGATTTATATTTTTGTAAGTGTTCGAGCAGATTTAAACCAAAAGTTTTCCTTTTATTTTAATATCACCAATTAATCATATTAGAAAAAGAAACCGAATTAGTAAAACATAAAAAATACAAACATATTGTTTAAACCAAAATATTTGTGAAAGTTTCTTAGCCATCAGGAGAAATTGCCTTTTAATTACATGTTTTTACACAATTTATTAAAAACTACTAAAAAAACCTAAAAAATGAAACAAAAAAATACCCTAAAAAACGTAATTGAAATTTAAAAATTAAGAGTTTTCTTGCAACCACTCTATAAGTCGTTTATTATAGTTTAAAAAGTAGCTAAGTAGTTATGAAAATAAGAGAATATCTTCCAACAGAGTTTTAGTAGAAAATATAATATGAAGTATAAAAATATTCAGAATATTATATGAGAATTATAGAAATAGAAGAAAACGAAACAGGGTGAAATTAACTCTCAATGGTGCTCTGTATATTTAGCAATTATGAAAGATATCTATTATTGTATATATCTAAAGTTGTGTTTTTCCTGTAATTGGATTAAAAATTCATACATCAGATTTATAACATTATCTATATCTGTTTTGTCTGCCATTTCTACAGTGGTGTGCATATATTTGAGAGGAATAGATATGAGAGCACATGCGGAGGATCCGTTTCCTGCGTATGCAAAAGCATCTGTGTCTGTTCCTGTGCTTCTACTAACGGAAGTTCTTTGAAAAGGAATATTCTTTTTTTGAGCAATATCTATAATCATTTTTAAAAGATTATTTTGAACAGCCGGTCCGTATGTAAGAATAGGTCCCTTTCCTAATCCTATTTCTCCTTGGTCTTTTTTATCATAGAGAGGGGAAGTAGTATCGTGTCCTACGTCAGTAATAATTGCTACATCAGGGTTTATTCTTCTTGCCATCATTTCTGCTCCTCGGAGCCCGATTTCTTCTTGAACGGAGTTTACTATGTATAATGAGAAAGGGAGTTGTATATTATTTTCAGATATTTTTCTTGCCACTTCTGCTATTACAAATCCGCCTATTCTGTTATCAAGTCCTCTTCCTACTAAAAATTTTTTATTCATCTCTATCAGTTCGTCTTCGAATACTACCACTGACCCTGCGTGAATGCCCATTTCTTCTACTTCTTTTTTATTTTTAGCACCTACATCTATAAAAAGATTTTTTAAAGAGGGGTTTTCTTCTTTTTTATCGTCTCTCACGTGTATGGCAGGCCAACCAAATATACCTTTGACCATTCCAGTTTCGGTAAAAATAGTAACTCTTTTAGATGGTGCTATTTGATGGTCACTCCCTCCATTTCTTCTTACATACAGGTATCCATCATCAGATACATACTTTATAAACCATGATATTTCGTCTGCATGTGCTTCTATTACTACTTTATATTTTTTATCGGGATTTATTACTCCCGCAACGCTTCCATAAACATCTACTATATGATTATGTATATATGGTTTTATGTATTCCAACCATATTTTTTGCCCTGAAGATTCAAAACCCGTTGGAGAAAAATTATTAAGGTACGTATATAAAAATTTTTTACTTGTATTGTTCATTTTTTATCTGTTATATATTGAGTTTATAAATAGTTATGAATAAAATTACTTGGGCTACTTTATTTTTTTTACCACAAAGATATGAAAGAAAACTTTGATTCCTCTCATTCCTTTGGGGTTTATACTTTTTTATTTTTTTACCACAAACGTTTGTTGATAATTTTAAACGTTATTTTTGAATACAATGTTCCATTAGTAGTTATTTTTCTAAAATTATGATCAATTACCGTCACCATATCTTCTTTTTTAATTCTTTGTGTGTTATGGTGTAGAAGCCAAGATTGTTTTTCCGCCGGTTGTTTTATCTCCTATTTTTACGAGTATTTTGTAAGAAAGTGGTAAAAATACATCTACACGGGAGCCAAATTTTATAAATCCAAATTCTTCTCCTTGGATAACGGTATCATTTTTTTGGACATAAAATTTTATTCTTCTTGCTACAGCACCTGCGATTTGCCTCATTAAAAGTGTATCTCCTTGTTTATTTTGAATGGCTATAGAGGTTCTTTCGTTTAAGGTGCTAGATTTTGGATGCCATGCTACTAAATATTTTCCTGGGTGGTATTGTGCATAGAGGACTTTCCCGCTTATAGGGTTTCTATTTACATGAACATTAAAGGGAGACATAAATATAGATACTTGTATGCATTTGGTTTTTAGAAATTCATCTTCAAATACTGTTTCTATACTTACTATTTTTCCTTCTGCGGGTGCGTATACAATATTTTCATCTATAGGAGTGTGTACAGTGGGGCTTCTAAAAAATTGTAGCACTAAAAGGTATATAATGACACTTATTCCTATAACGGTATAAGAAATTTTATTATTTGTGGAAAAGTAACAAGTTGCTATATTTACTATGAGAAAAAATATAAGTAAATAGATAAGAATACTAAATCCTTCTTTGTGAATGGTCATATTTTTAAAATCTTCCTCTAAATTTATAGGTCTGTGCTACTTTATCAATTGCAACTATATATGCTGCTATACGAAGCGAGACATTATATTTTTTGGATGTTTCAAATACTTTTTTAAAAGCGTCTATCATAATCCTATCTGATCTGCTATTTACTCTATCTACTGTCCATTTATATCCGAGACGATTCTGTATCCATTCGAAATAAGATACTGTTACGCCTCCTGCATTAGCCAGAATATCGGGGACAGCCATAATGCCTTTTTCGTGGAGTATGGAATCGGCTTTAGCGGAAGTAGGTCCATTTGCTCCTTCTACAATAAGTTTTGCTTTAATATTTTTTGCATTATGAACTGTAATAACATCTTCTTTTGCTGCGGGGACTAATACATCTACATCTAATGTGAGTATATCTTCTCCATTAATTTTCTCTGCTCCTGGGAATCCTTCTAAGATGCCATTATGGGAATCTTTATATTTTATTGCTTCTGCGATATTGATGCCATTTTTATTATAATAACCACCTGTGATATCACTGATAGCAACTACAATACTTCCTCTTTCTTCCAAAAGAGATGCTGTCCATGAGCCAACGTTTCCAAATCCTTGTATAGAAATGGTTGCTTTATATGGATTTATTTTTAATTTTTCCATAGCAGAAAGGGCAATTATCATAACCCCTCTTCCTGTAGCTTCTGTTCTTCCAAGTGAACCACCTAAAATAACAGGTTTTCCTGTGACTACGGCGGTTACTGTCATTCCTTGTATACGACTGTATTCATCCATAAGCCATGCCATTTCGCGGGGACCTGTTCCCATATCTGGGGCTGGGATATCTTTATCTACTCCAAATACGTTAGACATAGATTCGGTATATGCTCTTGTAAGACGTTCTATTTCCCCTGCACTCATATTTCTTGGGTTACATCTTATGCCTCCTTTTGCACCTCCGTAAGGGATATCTACTACTGCACACTTCCAAGTCATCCATGCTGCAAGTGCTTTTACTTCGTCTAAATTTACTCCCATATCATAGCGAATTCCACCTTTAGATGGTCCAAGTATATGAGAGTGAATAACACGCATTCCTTCAAAAACTTGAACTTTCCCATTATCCATAGTGATAGGGAGGGAAACTATAACTTGTTTTGTTGGAACTTTTAATACATTATAAATTTCATCTTCTAATTGTAAACATTTCGCTGCTATATCGAATCGAGACATCATCGATTCCAAAGGATTTTCTTTATCCTTTATTGGTGCGGGTTCTATATATGACATGTGTTTTATTGATTTTAATTTTAAATTAGGTGTTTGTTGTATATTGAATTATGTTTAAAAAAATTACACAAAATTGTAAATTACAGAATAAAAAATATTATTTTAAAAACTAATGAATATCATATATATTTTCAATAGAAATAGGATTTTTTTTAAAGAATTTATAAATCTTTGATAATACTGGTTTTTAAAAAGTGTGTGTATTCTTTTAGAGGTTTTTGTAACTACTCAGTTTGTAATTGTAACTTAATGACTCTCCTTACGCAAAAGCAAAAATATAATAAAAATTCATACCTTTAACATTTGATTCCACTCCGAAAGCTCCATTTGATAAGTTTATAACTTTGTAAAATTTGATTATCAATAGTTTTGAATCTCAATATTTTTATCCAAAAGACTTTTCGGTGTGGAATCATGTTTTATTATTCTTTATTATTTCCAACACTTCTTTTTCTGTTATATTGAGTGATAATGTTATAATAGAAATAGAAACTCCATTTCTATAGAGTCCAAGTACTGATTGAGCTAGTATGGTTTGTCTTTCTTCTTG
>JASGCU010000031.1:0-17236 GCA_030053935.1 Chitinophagaceae bacterium | reverse complement strand
CATTTCTATAGAGTCCAAGTACTGATTGAGCTAGTATGGTTTGTCTTTCTTCTTGCCTTCCTTCTTGTCTCACTTTTTCCATAGCTATTTCTATTGTCCCCCCCATTTTTCCTATTAGTAATGCACCATCTAACACCTGACGTGCCTCAGCATACGTTTTAAATCCTGTTTTACTCATATTTATGGTTATTATATTTTGAAAATATTGTTCTTCTATTTTTTTATATTTATTTGGTAAAAATAAAACATTTTTTATAAAAGTGGATAATCCTAAAAGATTATCACCTATTATTTTTTTGTTTTTTATGATATCTAAAATACGTTTTTTTATATCAAGACATTCTTCTATCGTGGTGCTTTTGTTTATGAGTAGAATGGCTAAAATGACTATTGCAAAAGAGTTTTTACTTTTCATAAGATCTTCTTCTTTTTGCTCCATAACTCTATAACTTGCATACTTAAAAGTTAATTGGGTATAGTGAGTTTTTTTATCGTATATACCAAATTTTTTTGGATACTTTTTCCCTACAAAGATTGCTACGCTTTCTAAATTTTCTATTTTTAGTTTTTTTCTAATAAGATAATTATAGGTGAACATCCTTTCAGAAAAATCAATACTCATGGAACTTTCTATCTCTACGTGGGCAAATATATATTTTTCTGTACCATCTTTGAGTGGAAGTTTTATAAGTTTGTCTATTCTTTTGTTATCTAAACCTTTTTCTTTAAACTCTTTGGATAGCTCTTGCTCTAAAAATTCTATTTCTTCTCTTTTATCCCAATCAACCTCTACAGCAACTTTTGGAAGGAAAAACTCTACAAACTCGGGCAGAAGAAACTCTATTATACTTTTAAAGCTATTATCATAATCTAAACGGTATTTTCTTCTATTCATTTTTATCAATTCTTTCTATTTAAAAAAACTTTTCGTAGAGGAATCAATATCAAATGTTAAAATAAACTTTTTGAAGATATTTTTTTGCGTAATGTGAGTTAAATATACTAAATTATTATTTTGTTTAGTACCATTTTTTATTAAGATGCTAAATAATTACAATTTTTTTAATTTTGTTAAAAATGTAGAATATAAGTAGTTACTTTTTTTGTGTAATATACGCTTACACAAAAATTTTGAATTATTCATCAATGTATTTCATACAATACACTTTGAGAAATCTTATACTACATATTATACACAATATGTCAGCAAAAATAATAAAAGGTAATTTTGGAAATACAAATATAAAGACGGGAGAAAAATATAATTGTGAATATTTATTATGAGGATATTATGCGGGAACTTTAGCGGCTGTAGAACAAGGGAAAACATTAGGAATATTTCCTCTCAAAAATAATTCCATTGCAAAACCTATTGTGAAATTGGTAGAAGAGATGAGAAAAGAACTCAATATTCCATACGTAAAAACAAGCATAGATAAATTATTACCGCATCAAGATGTTATAGAAAATTATGAAAGTAAAATGTACTATATGTGTGGTGGGACCGCTTCTTTATATTACGGTTTTATCAGTTTATATGTAGGTTTTATAAATTCATGTATGGAAAACACAACTCTAATATCCAAAGAAGATATAGGTTTTTTTTATATGCAAAAAAAGACACTTATGACAAGTATTGTATGAAAATAGATTATTTACGAATAACAAAGGAAATAGACTTAGCAATGTTTGATACACATATTCCTATCTTAAAGAAAACAGGAAAAATCTATTTTATTCATGGAAGTATTGATAATTATATGTTAGACC
The DNA here is from genome assembly GCA_030053935.1 of Chitinophagaceae bacterium. Taxonomy (NCBI): domain Bacteria; kingdom Pseudomonadati; phylum Bacteroidota; class Chitinophagia; order Chitinophagales; family Chitinophagaceae; species Chitinophagaceae bacterium. Next base: position 15,466 of record JASGCU010000031.1, on the reverse strand, counting down.
TATTAGTCCCGTATTTAGAACAAAAAATAAATAAAGAATAAAAAATGCATTTACAAAATATCCAAGGATTATTCTTGATTCCGCTCATAATATTAGGGAGCTGTGCTGAAAAAAAAACAATACGAGAAGTAGATTCTTCTTTTTTTCATTCTTCTGTTAAAAAAACTACTGATATAATTATTCATGATATATTTTCTCCTCCCGTTGCTTCCCGGATTTACGCATATTCTGATATAGCAGCATACGAAGTTGTTGCTATGGGGGACTCCCAGTATGTTTCTCTTTCTGGGCAAATCAACGGATTGGAAAAATGCCCTCCTCCACCTGCTGAACAAGATATTTCTTTTTCTATCGCTTCATTACAAGCATATACTTCTGTGAGCAAAGCACTGATATTTTCTGAAGACAAAATGAATAGACACCAACAAGAAATGTATGACGAAATAAAAAAGATGGGAGTAGATGAAAAAAGAATTAAAAATTCTATTCTCTATGGAAATAAAGTTGCAGAACATATCCTTTCATGGGCAAGCAAAGATAACTATAAACAAACGCGGTCTTTCCCTAAGTATAGTATTCAAAAAGCTTCTCAATATTGGAAACCTACCCCGCCCGATTATATGGAAGGGGTAGAACCTCATTGGAATAAAGTAAGACCTATCACTTTAGATTCTCCAAGTCAATTTTCCCCACCCTCTCCCACCTCTTTTAGCAAAGAAAAAAATAGTGTTTTTTACCAAAATGCATTAGAAGTATATACTATCTCTCAAAACCTTACCCCCGAGCAAAAAATAATTGCAGGATTCTGGGATTGTAACCCCTATGTTTCACACCATAAAGGGCATGCGATGTTTGCTACTAAAAAGATGACCCCCGGTGGACATTGGATGAGTATCACTTCCATTGCTACTAAAATGAAAAATACAAACTTCTCTCAAACTGTAGAAGCATATACGCTTGTTTCTATAGCTCTTTTTGATGCATTCATAAGTTGTTGGGATGAAAAATGGAGAAGTATTTTAGTCCGTCCTGAAACCTATATAAATGAAAATATAGATATGGATTGGACACCTTTACTCCAAACTCCCCCTTTCCCTGAGTATACCAGTGGACATAGTGTTATTTCGGGGGCTTCTGCAACCGTGCTTACAAATATATTTGGAGAAAAATTTGCATTTGTGGACTCCAGCGAAGTAGAATTTGGATTAGAGGTAAGAAGTTTTCAATCTTTTATTCATGCGTGTGATGAAGCTGCTATTAGTCGTATATACGGAGGAATACATTATCGTCCTGCTATAACAGAAGGACTTTCACAAGGAAAAAAAATAGGAAAATGGATACATGCATCTATTCACACCAGAAAATAAATGTTTATATCCTTTAAAATGCCTGCATCACAATGAACGTATCTCTTTTGTGTTTTTATTATACACAGGTATCACTGAAAATATATCTTCTTTCAAACAAAAAAATATGTCCTTTGTTGCATTACGGCGTTCTAAGTTTTTATATGCTTCCGAATGTGTGAGAAAGGATACTACATTATTTTTTACAGAAGAAAAAAGAGTTTGGAATAGAAAAGCGGTATTAGATACATGTATATTTGATAGATGCATTTTTTCTACGATTGCTCCCGCAAATAAACTATCTTCCATACTTATCTTTCCTTTTCTGCCCGCACAAATAATCAATATATCTTCTTCTTTTTGTATGAGATAATTGGCAACTGCTGTTATATTTAAAAAAGAAGCGATGGTTATTTCTTTTGCATTTTCGGCTGTTTTTATAGCTTGAGTTCCGTTGGTAGTGGTAAAGGCAATTTTTTTGTTTTTAAAAGCGTCATTCATATATTCAAAAGGAGAATTGCCTAAATCTAATTCAGATATTTTTTCTCCGTCTCTTTCCCCTGCTGTATAATAGCCCCATTTTTTATATTCCTTGCATTCTTCTACGTTGGTAAGAGGTACGAGTGCTTGGACACCGCTTCCGAGTGCGGTAACAATGCACGAAGTTGCTCTAAAAATATCTACTATTACTACATTTTTTTTATCAATATCTGTATGTTGAAATATATATTCGGGGCTGAGGCAAATATCTATATGTTTCATGAAAAATAATATATGAGATTTTATTTTAAAACATTTTTTGGGATTCCATAATATTTTTTGCAATGGGATACCCGGCATCCGCATGCCGAAAAATTCCCATAGCGGGGTCATTATAAAGAACATTTTTTATACATTTTTCTGCTCTTTCTGTTCCATCTGCTAAGATGACCATTCCTGCATGCTGAGAAAATCCTATCCCCACACCCCCTCCATGATGAAAACTTACCCAAGTAGCCCCTCCTGATGTATTAGACATAAGATTGAGCAACGTCCAATCAGATACCGCATCGCTTCCATCCATCATGGCTTCTGTTTCTCTATTTGGTGAAGCAACGGATCCGCAGTCCAAGTGGTCTCTCCCAATAACTATAGGGGCTTTTACTTTTCCTTGTTTCACTAAGTCATTAAAAATAAGTCCTGCTTTTTCTCTTTCTCCCATTCCCAACCAACAAATTCTTGCGGGGAGACCTTGAAAACTGATTTTTTTCTGGGCATTTTGTAACCAACCTATTACATGTTTTTTTTCAGGAAAAGCCTTCATTATAGCATCGTCTGTGCAGTAAATATCTTCAGGGTCACCCGATAATGCTACCCAACGAAAAGGACCCTGCCCTTCACAAAAAAGAGGACGAATATAAGCAGGAACAAACCCCGGAAAATCAAATGCATGCTTTTCTCCCCCTTCTTGAGCGTATTGTCTAATATTATTTCCATAATCAAAAACAATACTCCCTTTTTGTTTCATCTGTAACATCAATCTTACATGTTGAGTCATAGATTCTATTGCAAGTGCCTGGTATTTTTTAGGGTCTGTTTTTCTCAAATCTATTGCCTCTGATAGAGAAATTGTATGGGGAACATAGCCAAATAAAGGATCATGGGCAGAGGTCTGATCCGTTACAATATCAGGAATAATAGCATCTTGCAACAATTTTTTTAATACATCAACCGCATTTCCCACCAATCCTATGGAAATATTTTGTTTCTTTTGTTTTGCTTCCAAAGACCATCCAACTGCTTCTTCATAGTTATGAGTTATTCTATCTATATATTTGGTGTCAATACGTTTTTGGATCCTTTCTGCATCTACATCTACACCTAAAAAAGTAGCGCCAGCCATGGTAGCAGCGAGTGGTTGAGCCCCTCCCATTCCTCCTAATCCACCTGAAAATATTAACTTTCCTTTCAATTCGTTCTGAAAATGTGTCTTTCCACAAGCAACAAACGTCTCATAAGTTCCTTGTAAAATACCCTGTGAACCTATATAAATCCAACTTCCCGCAGTCATTTGCCCATACATCATCAGTCCACGTTCTTTCAAAGATTGAAAATGCTCCCAAGTAGCCCATGCGGGAACTAAATTAGAGTTTGCTATTAAAACACGAGGTGCCATACTATGTGTTCGTACTATTCCCACAGGTTTTCCGGATTGGATAAGTAAACTATGGTCCTCATCTAAATCTAACAGATGTTCTATAATTTTTTGAGCCGCTTCGGGATTACGTGCCGCCTGTCCCGTTCCTCCATAAACGATGAGACGAGAAGGATCTTCCGCTACCCTTGCGTCTAAGTTATTTAAAAACATTCTGAGAGGGGCTTCTGTTTGCCAACTTTTTGCGTGAATACTTGTTCCTGTAGGGGATATATAATGCGGATGCTTTGCATATTTTTCTAAAAAATTTTTTTTTTGTACCATTGTTGTAAAATATTATGTGTTTTATTATTAATTTGATTTTCGTAATTCAATTATATGGATACTCTAAAGAGTCACTTTTGATACATTTATAGTTTTGGATATGTTTGATTATCAATAGTTTTAAACCTCATTATTTTTGTAAAAACGACTTTTCGGAGTGGACTCAATATTTATTTTTTTTATATAAGGTGGGTTCTAAAAATTGATTTCTTCAAAAAAAAAAGTAGAGAATGCAACGTCTCTAAATATTGGTTTTTAAGGGATACAGTTTTTAGGATTTGAATTTTTAGAACCCCCTATAAGTATAATATATTCTATTTTGGTGTGACGGAGAAGAAAAAAATAGTGAGGTTCCTCTATAGATATATAGAATCGTTCTCTAAACTTAAAAGAGCAGCATATATATCTGAAAGTATGATCTTGTACGTTTGTATCATTGGGGTAAATTCACTTTTATAAACTCATATTCTCTACTTTTGTCTTCTTCTGTAATGTATATTCTTCGGATACGAAAAGGTTTATCAGATAAAAGATCAAATTTATAACTTTCCGAATAACAATATCTAAATCCTTTACCGGAGTAGCCTGATTTTCCTGAACCAACAATATCTAAACCGTAGTGTTCATAAAGTTTTCCATTAGGCACACAGATAAGATAAATACCTTTTATACCCACATTATCTTTTTCTATTTCGTATATTATGTTGATAAAATAAGTAAGACATATTTTGTTTTCATGTGAATATATAGTGGGAAGATGAACTTCAAAGGGCTTTTCTGTTTTATAACTGGTTTGATTTGCTCCTACAAGTATTGTACCCTGGAAATCGGACATATTATCGGACTTTGCTGTTTTTATATCAATATGAATAAAGGCGTTGTATGTTTCAAAAAACATATCTGCCCCGATAGGAGAAGAATTTGGTATACCCAATTGTTGAAACAGCCAATAGTAAATTCTTTCTGCCCCACGAGCAAAATCGGAGTTTTTATCAGCACTTTTTTTAAATATTTCTATCCAATCTTGTTTTATTTTATCTTTTGACCTGAGACCTTCAAGCATTTTTTCTAAGTCCTGTTTCAGAGTAAATTCTATTTGATTCAGGTAATGATTTTCCCAAAATTCTATCTCTGTATTTTGCATATAAAAAATAATTGGTTCCATTAATAATGATGAAAAATATTAATCCACTATGAAAACTTTCTTTTATAAAAATAGTAAGTTTAAAAATTATGGATAGTCAAACAGTTACAGAACTACAAATGTATCAAAAGTAAACTTTTAGATAAATACAAAAAAATATGAATGCATAATGAAATCCTCCTCATTTTTTTGTTTCTATGAAAAAAATAGATAAACTACAGAAAATTATAACTTTTCAGAATGAATAATGAATATTTTTAATTGTTTTTGTAAATAAAAAATCAAAAAAAATACATATTGTAGAAATTCAAAAACGAGTCTATTTCGAAAAATTACTTTTAATACATTTATAATTTTATAACTGTTTTATTCTCGATGGTTTTAAAACTTAATATTTCTATAAAAACGGTTTTTCAGAGGGGACTCATATTTTTTATTTTATAACATACCATAAAATTATAGATATCATGAGTCAAAATGTAAATATATCTCGGCGTTTCTTTTTAAAAATGCAGTTTTTGTTTGGAGCTTTTTTGGCAATTTCACCGATTATAAAATCGTTTGCTGTGGAAATAAAAGAAAGGTTCGTTTTTCCTAAAAAAATAAAAGTATTATCTCTCAAAGTAAACCAAAAAGATATTACTTTACGGGTAGATACGCGTTCTACTTTATTAGATATATTAAGAGAAAGCTTGCATCTTACGGGAACAAAAAAAGGTTGCGATCATGGGCAATGCGGTGCTTGTACGGTACATATAAATGGTAAAACGGCATTGAGCTGTCTCACTTTTGCCACCACTCTGGAAAACAAATCCATCACTACTATAGAAGGTATTGCGATAGATGGTGCTTTACATCCCATGCAAGAAGCATTTATAAGTTGTGATGGTTTTCAATGTGGATATTGCACACCGGGGCAAATTATGTCGGCTATTGCGTGTGTGAAAGAAAATAAAGCTAATTCTATAGAAGAAATAAAATCATTTATGAGCGGAAATTTATGCCGATGCGCTGCTTATAATGGTATTGTTCAATCCATTCAAAAAATTGTAAACCAATGAAACCATTTAATTTTATACAACCGCATCATATAAAAGATGCTATAAAATCCAAAAAAAGAGATGCTCAGTACTTAGCGGGAGGAACAAATCTAGCAGATTTGATGAAAAAAAACATAACTCAACCCGATACTTTGATAGATATTAACAAAACGGATATTTCAGATACTATTGAAAAAAAAGGACAGAGTATTATCATTGGAGCATTAGTAAAAAATGCCTCGGTAGCCGAAAATTTAATAATAAAAGAACATGCTCCCCTTTTGAGTAAAGCAATATTAGCTGGGGCATCTCAACAAATAAGAAACATGGCAACCGTAGGTGGTAATCTTTTACAAAAAAACCGATGTCCTTATTTTTATGATACAACAGCACCGTGCAATAAACGAAATGTAAACTCTGGTTGTAGTGCTGTAAACGGTGATACTCGCTATACCGCATTAGTAGGGTATACAAAAGATTGCATTGCTGTTTTCCCATCAGACATGGCGGTTGCCCTTTCAATATATAATGCAAAAATTCATTGCATTACAAAAGAAGGGGAAAACCAATCTTTGGATATTCATAACTTTTATTGTCTTACAAATGATAACCCCATAGCAGATAATATATTACCAGTGAATGCTATTATCACCTCTATTGAAATTTCTATTCCATTTTTGACAAAAAATAATAGTTACGTAAAATTAAGAGATAGAGATGCTTACGCTTTTGCATTGGTGTCTGTTGCAGCAGCATTAGACGTAAAAGATGATACCATAGTGGAAGCAAGATTATCTTCAGGAGGCATTGCCCATAAACCATGGCGTTGGTATGAAGCAGAAAAATTTTTAGTGGGTAAAAATCCCTCTTTTGAAATATATAAAGAAACAGCAGATCTTATCGTGAAAGGTATCAACCCACCCAAGACAAGTACATTTAAAATCCCTTTACTTCGAGGAGCAATAGAAACAGCACTTATGCAAGCAATTAATTTATAAACATGAAAAAATAACATTGTATGGAACTAACAGAAAAAGAAATAGACGGAAGAATAGAAGCGAAGTCCAAGGTTACAGGTTCGGGAAAATATTCCGCAGAATATGAAGTGAATAATGTATGTTATGGAGTATTGATTGGCAGTACCGTTGCTGCGGGTAAGATGCTCCGTATCCATACAGAATATGCAAAAAAAGTGGAAGGAGTGTTAGATATTATCTCTTATTTTAATAAACCTATTATACCAGCTTTTAGTACCCCTGAAAAAATAAAGGCATCACGGTATCCGTTTCCTATCTTTCATACAGATATGATTTATTATAAAGGACAACATGTTGCATTAGTTTTAGCAAAAACTCTTGAAGATGCTCAGTACGCAGCAAGTTTAATAGAAATAGAGTATGAGACAAGTTCTTTTAAAGTAAATTTTTTTGAGGAACAGGTAAATATTCCTTTAAAAAATTCTGATAAAGAACGTGGAAGTACCGATAGTTGGAAAAATACAACACATATTATAGAATCACACTATACGATCCAAGCAGAAGTACATCATCCTATGGAACCACATGCGACTATTGCAGAATGGTTTGGAGAAAATAGGGTAAAACTATACGATAAAAATCAAGGTGTCAATAGCGTGCAAAGGATTATAAGTAATTTATTTGAACTAAAACCTGAAAATATCGAAGTAGTAAGTGAATTTGTAGGAGGAGGATTCGGATCGGGATTATTAGTTTGGTCACATACTGTTGCTGCTGTATTAGCCGCAAAACATTTGCAACAACCCGTAAAAATAGTTTTGAGCCGACAGCAGATGTTCTATAGCGTGGGGTTTAGACCTGCATCTTGGCAAAGTATCACTATAGGTTCTGATAATGAAGGTAATTTTTTAGGACTCATTCACCAACATAAAAACGAGTGCTCTCTCCTCCAAAATTTTAGCGAAGGGATGGGAAGGATTTCAAGAATATGCTATGCTTTTCCAAATTTAAAAACAGAAAACGCAGAAGTACCTCTCAATATATCTATGCCTACTTGGATGCGTGGTCCTGGAGAATGTTCCGGAGCATTTGCTTTGGAATGCACAATAGATGAGCTGTGTTATAAATTAGATATGGACCCCGTTCAAATTCGTTTAAAAAATATTTCTTATGAAAAACACCCCGATACACAACTACCATGGTCAACCCATTTTGTAAAAGAATGTATTGAAATAGGAGCAGAAAAAATCGGATGGAATAAAAGACAAAAGCAACCAGCACAAGCACTCCAAAATAATTGGTATGAAGGATATGGAATGGCAGTAGGCATGTGGGGAGCAGGAAGAACAACTGCCAGTGCTTCTGTAAGTATTGATAAAAAAGGAATTATGACCGTAAAATCTGCAATGACCGATATTGGCACAGGGACAGGAACAGGGATGCTCAATATAGCAAATTCTGTAACCGGTATGCCGAAGTCAAATATCAAAATCCAATTAGGAAACTCAAACCTTCCTCCCGCACCAAGTCAAGGAGGAAGTATAGGTTTTTCTTCTATTGTAGGAGCAGTAGAAGCCGCAAGCAGAGCATTTGTATCAAAACTGATTTTCTACACATCATCGCTTAATATTCAATTTAAAGATATAAAACCAGAGGATGTAATGCTTACAGAAAACGGAATTGTATTAAAAACAAATTCTCAAACGGTGAGTTTTAAAGAAATATTAGAGCATCACAAATTGGAATCCATAGAAGAAACAGCAACCGCAAGCACAGGAGAAGAAAGAAAAAAACTTGCTTTTTGCGTTGCCGCTGCACATTATTGTAAACTAAAAATTCATAAACTTACCGGTAAGGTAGTAATAGAGAAATACCTTGTCGTAGTAGATGGAGGAAAAATTATTAACCAAAAAGCAGCAACAAACCAAGTTACAGGAGCTGTTATAGGAGGAATAGGGATGGCTTTAATGGAGCAAAAAATAGTAGATAAGCACACAGGTAGTGTTATAGGAGATGATTTTGCAGGGTACCATTTTCCTGTAAATTCAGATGCTCCTATTATTGATGTACAGTTTATTGACAAACCCGATTATAACAGTAACCCTGCGGGTTCTAAAGGAATAGGTGAAGTAGGTATTATTGGAAGTGCTGCTGCTCTAGCAAATGCTATCTATAACGCAACCGGTATTCGCTTAAAAGACCTCCCTATCACCTCTGAAAAAATGATAAGAGGTATATAAAAACAGAGAAAAGTAGCAATAACGATAACTCTTTTTTCATGTACTCAATGCAAAACCATTTTTTACTGTACTCTTATCAGTAACAAAAGTTAAGCTGATGAAGAAGAGATTCTAAAAATAACAAATCTTATAATCTTATAGAAAAGAAATAAAAAACACATACCCACTAATGCCACACTAACAATAGGTATATAACCATAATTTGATATATCTATATGCTCTGCATTGTTAAGTATATTGAGAAATACGAATGTTGTTATAAAGCAGATATGCATTATTACAGAAAATACATATAACCAAATGCAAAAGAACTCTTTTTCTGGTTCCAGCAAAAAATCCATTTTTTTCCCATTTAGTACATAAATACAGTACCTTATAATACTATAGAGGATTATCTCACCTATCAGAAACACATAAAAAAGCACTTCTTTATTGAGAGAAATATTAAAATAAGTGCTTCGTAATGAAACTGTATCAGGGAAATAAGCGTATATAAGTAATAACATGGATACAAATAGCAAACGAAAAATGGTGTTCAGGACCTTTATTACAGATATCATATTATCTTACAATCCATCTCTCGAAAGGAATCCCTGCAATGATAAGTAATAAGCATGCAAAAAAATACAGTGCTTGTAATTTAAATTTTCGAGGATCAGCCATTTCTTTTTGGATTTTAATTTTTCCTATGTGTGCTAATACTATTGCTACCAGCATCATAGAAAAATGTTCTACTGTCCAAAATCTCGTTGTGCTATCTTTCATTGCCTCCCCTATATTTTCTAACCCTTTCATTGAAATGGGACTTAAGAAAAAATAAAGTCCTATACCGAGTACAAGTTGGATATCCAATAAACCAACGAGCACAGAAGTAAAAATTTTATCTTTTCGTAAATATTTTCGTTTTGTAATCCATGAAAAAAAGGATTTTAAAACCTGAAATATGAGTAATAATAACCCTAACCAACGTAACCACGAATGAATATAAAGAATTATTTGATATGTCATAAATATAATGTAATATGATAATAAGTAATATGTTTTTTTATAGAATATTTTTTCTTTACAACTATAACAAAATAAAAGAGGTAAAAATATAATTATGAAATGTGTTTTTACATCATCGTAAAAATACATTTATTGAATGAAAAGTAATTATATTATCCATTTTTTAGATATAATTATTTTTTATTATGACAACTATACTAAAAATACAATAAAATATAATAATGGGGGACAAAAACATAAAATTATTTTGGTTACGACACTTTTTTATAGTATGCTCTGTAATTACAAAAACGCATAATAATACCCTTAGATGAGTAAAAAAACATATTTTTTTTAAAAAAGTCACAAAAAAATAACTGTTATTTGTAATAATCTATATAAAATTATAATTTACACGTTCATATTATAATCAATATAATGTATTATCATACTATTTATTAATTTATATACATGGCTATTTTAAGATTTCAAGCATTAGATGTAGTAAACAGAAGGGAACGAGTAGAAGTGAAATACCCATCGGGGAAAGTATCAGATTATTTTGGAAACCATGTTTTTGGATTAGAAGAGATGCAAAAAATATTATCTGCTACGGACTTCAAAAAAGTAGAATCTATTATCAAAGAAGGTAAAAAAATAGATATACAAACAGCGGATGCTGTGGCAGCGGGAGTAAAATTGTGGGCGATGAATAAAGGAGCAAATTACTATACACATTGGTTTCAACCGCTTACGGGGTCTACCGCCGAAAAACATGATTCTTTTTTTGATTCTTTAAAAAATATAGAAATTTTTAGAGGAAGTGCTTTGGTACAGCAAGAACCTGATGCTTCTTCTTTTCCGAGTGGAGGAATGAGAAGTACTTTTGAAGCACGCGGATACTCCGCATGGGATCCCAGCTCGCATATGTTTTTAATAGAAAACACTCTTTGTATCCCTACTATATTTGTTTCTTATACAGGTGAAACTTTAGATTACAAAACTCCTCTTTTAAAAACAATTGATGTGTTAGACAAGGTAGCAACCAAAGTATGTCATCTTTTTGATAGTAGTATCAATAGGGTTTTTTCTACTTTGGGTTGGGAACAGGAATATTTTGTGATAGATAGAGCCCTCTATAATGCACGACCCGATTTAATGATGACGGGAAGAACTGTTTTTGGACATCACCCTGCAAGAGGACAACAATTAGATGACCACTACTTCGGAACTATTAGCCCTCGTGTTTTAGATTTTATGAAAGAATTTGAAATAGAATGCCATATATTAGGAATACCTGTAAAAACAAGACATAACGAAGTAGCCCCTTCACAGTTTGAGGTTGCGCCGATGTTTGAAGAAATGAATCTGGCAGTAGATCATAACCAGCTTTTGCGAGATATAATGGAAAAAGTAGCTCTCAAACACAATCTCAAAGTCCTATTTCATGAAAAACCATTTGCAGGAGTAAACGGAAGCGGAAAACATAATAATTGGTCACTCAGCACAGATACGGGAACAAATCTTTTACAACCTACCAATAGTGCGAGAGAAAACCTCATGTTCCTCACTTTTTTTATCAATGTCATAAAGGCAGTACACGAGCATTCCGACCTCTTGAGAGCAAGCATCGCATCATATCAAAATGACTTCCGATTAGGAGCTAATGAAGCCCCTCCTGCTATTATCTCTATATTTATCGGGCAAACCCTCTCTAAAATTTTAGATGAACTGGAGACAAAAGGGGATATCCACATAGAAAAAGGAGAAAATATGTATATGAAATTAGGTATTGATAAAATTCCCGAAATAATATTAGATAATACAGATAGAAACAGAACATCTCCTTTTGCTTTCACCGGAAATAAATTTGAATTCCGAGCTGTAGGTGCAGACGCAAATGTATCCAATCCTATGATGATACTTAATCTCATTGTTGCCGATCAACTTCATAGCTTTTACCAAACTATTGAGGAAAAAGGAGAACTTCTCGAAAAAGAAAAAAGAATTGCTATTATACAAGTGCTCAGAGAATACATAAAATCCTCAAAAAATATCCGTTTTGAAGGTGACGGATACTCTGAAGAATGGAAACAAGAAGCAAAAAAAAGATGCCTATCCAATATAAAAGATACTCCCCAATCTCTCGACTTCTACATAACCCCAAAATCCATAGCACTTTTCTCCAAAAATAACATATTGAGCCAAAGAGAAATCCAAGCAAGACACGAAATAATGTTAGAAAACTATATAAAAAAAGCACAAATAGAAGCACGAGTTATAGCAGATATTTGCTTAAATCATATAATACCTACTGCCATTGCATACCACAATACCATTATTACAAATGCCCTCGGTATCCAAGAATTAGGAATCAATAATACCGATATGAAACAATTTGTAGCAGATATATCACAACAAATAAATTTCATACGACAACAAGTTCAAAATATGATACAAGAAAGAAAAAAAGTAGATGCTTTAGAAAACCATAGAGACAAAGCCATTGCCTATTGTGAACATATTAAAAATAAATACTTTTCCGCAATACGTACTTCTGTCGATACATTAGAGCTCGTAATAGATGATGAAAAATGGCCTCTCGTAAAGTATAGAGAACTCTTATTTCTAAAGTAGTTATGAGTTATATGTAAGCTGGGTTCTAAAAAACTATTTTATTGCTATTTTTATTACTTTTTGAACTATTTTCTCATTTTTAAGGGAATGAGTATAAAGTATATTATATCATCAATTATGAAAACAATGAAAATACTATTTGAGAATTTTAAAGAATGGAAAGAATACTGTCAAGCAAATAATGTGGAACTCTATACTCCTGTTTTAGAATATGAAAAAGAATTGAAGGGGAAAACAGAATCGGACATATTAGAAAAAATGCACGTTGCATTTTCAGTGATGAGAGAAGCAGTAAAAACAGGATTAACATCAGATACCACATCTCGTTCGGGAATGATAAATAATGGTGGAAAAAAAGTGTACTCCCAAGCAAATCCCGTTTTATCTCGAGAATTTCAAAATTTAATAGCATATACTTTATCCGCAAAAGAGGTAAATTCTTGTATGGGAAGGGTAGTAGCTGCACCAACTGCGGGAGCATCGGGAATTTTACCTGGAACCCTCACTTCTCTTCAAGAAATACATCATATCCCTGATGAAAAAATAATAAAAGGAATGCTTATAGCTGCGGGTATAGGACTTATAATAGAAAAAAAAGCATCCGTTTCAGGAGCAGTCGGAGGATGTCAAGCAGAAACAGGTTCTGCCGCTGCAATGGCATCGGGAGTTATTGTATATTGTCTCAATGGAAGTATAGATCAGGTTTTTAATGCAGTAGCAATTACTATACAATGTATGCTTGGCTTAGTATGCGACCCTGTAGCGGGCTTAGTAGAAGTTCCTTGTGTGGTGAGGAATGCAAGTGCAGCGGTTATTGCCTATTCTTCCGCTCAGATCGCAATTGCAGATGTAAGTAGTGTTATACCTGTTGATGAATGTATAGATGCTATGGGAGAAATTGGGCAGGCAATGGAGTCCCGCTACAAAGAAACAGCCGAAGGAGGATTAGCAAACACAAAAACAGCAAGAGAAATAGCCAAAAGAGTACTGAAAAATGATGTGAAAACTCTCCATTTATAACTTACTTCTTGATACGTAAAAAATTATACACTGGTTTTTTTGCCTGTAGTGTGTGCAAGATAAGTTCTCCTATTGCTGGTCCGTGCTTAAACCCATGCCCAGATCCTCCTCCTACAATCAAAACATTATCAGCTGCCATAGGATGATTATCTATTATAAAATTTCCGTTTATAGTATTTTCATATTGACATACCCTTGATTGAATAAGAGGAAGCTCTCCTGTATAAGCAAAAGTTTTTTTTATATAATTTCTGGCTTTTTCCACATTTTTAGGTGTAATAACTCTATTTCCATTTGTAGGGTTAAAACTTTCTCCTCTTGTATCTGAAGCTATTTTGAAACCTCTAGAAATATCACTTGGAATACCATAATATATTTCTTTACCCCCCATATCTATCCAAGTAGGGTATTTTTCATAATGTGTGGCTTCTTCTTCTGTTAATCCAAAAAAGAAAACTTCTTGTTTCGTAACCTGTAGTTCCGTTCCTAATAGATCAGGAAATATTGTTTTCAGCCAAGGACCGCAAGCAAATATATAAAAACTATTCTCAAATACTCTTTCGTTTTGTATGAGAAGAGAGTCCATGGTATTGTTTTCTATGGTTCCTGGTTTTACTTCTCCACACGTATAATTTCCTCCATATTTTATAAATTGATTTACTACTTCCATTGTTATTTCTCTTGCAAGGAGGTACCCCGCATTTTTTTCTAATAAAAAATAATCCCGTTTGCGGGGACATACAAGTGGAAACCTACTCATAATATCTTGTTGAGAGAGTATTTCATAGTGGATTCCATATTTTTCCATTAGTCCAATTGCCGCCTGTATTTCTATATCATTTTTCTTATCTACAAACCAAAGATTCCCAGTCTCAAACAGTATTTTTCGACGAATATCATGCTCAAAATCCTTAAAGATTTGCATAGAACGCATCGCTAATTGTGTATAGAATTCATTATTCCCATATACAGAACGAATTAATCGGGTCTCTCCACCCGAACTAGATCTATAATTTCCACCGCCCCATGTGTCAATGAGGGTTACGTTATAACCGTTTTTTAATAATGTGAGAGCGGTCCAACCTCCAAATGCTCCCGCACCTACTACCACAATCTTTCTATTTGTATCTACTCGTGTAAGATACTTCCCTTCAAAATCCATTCCAAATTCTGGTACAATCGTTTTTTTTATATTTTTTGGCATATGTTTTATAAGTATAGCATTGTTCTAAAAGTATATAATTACAAATTAAATTGAGAAAATTTTTATTCACAAACCTAGATAATTACAAGTAAAGATGTATTTAAATTTCCCAACTCATCTTAATTTGAGTATATTATTATTTATGTATATAGTTCTTTAAAAAAAAGGTCCCCCCCACAAAAACTGCCCTTCCATATAATTACCCCTATAATGATTCGAAGCAGTATGCTTCCAAACAATCTTCGTAGAAAGTACCTTCTGTTTTAATTAATGAATCTGCATCCAAAAGATATCGGATGGATATTGATAACTTCCATAACTTCCACCTTCACTAATACCTTCATTATAGGCAGGATTAATAGTAGGGTTAAATATACCCGCGGTATTCTGTATATTTTGATCCACAGAATTTG
>JASGCU010000030.1:18056-24702 GCA_030053935.1 Chitinophagaceae bacterium | reverse complement strand
TATTATACCCTCAAGAACTCTTGTGATTATATCTTCTTGATTATGTATGGGAAGTACAACTGAAAATTCGGGTATAGAAGAATTTAATATCTTTTCCATTTCTATTCTCAATATTTTTTTTGGAGTGTTTTATTTTTTTTACTATAAGAAAATATTATTATTGATGGTAAAAATAAAATATTACTCAGCATAGAGATAAAGAGAGTAGAAGAGATGAGCAGTCCTAAATAAAACGTGCTTTGGAAACTCGAAAAAACAAAAATAATAAATCCCAAAAATAATATAATGGACGTATATATCATACTGTTAACAGATTCTTGGATTGTTTTAGTAACTATTGCCTTCACGTCTAAATGCTTCTCTTTTTTGAGAATATTTCTATATTTTATTAAAAAATGAATAGCATTATCTACGGATATTCCAAACGCTATGCTGAATATAATAATAGTGCTGGGTTTTAAGGTAATACCAGAAAAGCCCATAATACCTGCGGTCATAATTAATGGTATAAAGTTTGGAATAAGGGAAATAAGAGTCATTTTTATACTTTTAAAGAGTGCTATTATAAGGAATGTAATAATTCCAAACGCTAATAGAAGACTAGAAAAAAGATTTTGTATCAAAAATTCATTTCCTTTGATAAATAAAACACTTGTTCCCGTAATAACTGCATCTATTTTGCTATTGCCAAGTACTTCGGTAATCTTTGGATAAATAAAAAATTGGATGAGTGAATCTAATTTTTGAGAACCTATGTCTTTGATTCTCAATGAAATACGCACTTTTTGATATGAAGAATCTACTAATGAATACAGCAGAGGCACATTATCATTTTTTCTGGGAAGGTATTTTGCTATAAATACCCTATCACGGCTATCGGGAATACTATAAAAATTGGTGTCACCATTGTAAAATCCTTGTCTGATTGTTTTTACAAAAGATACAAACGAAAGAGGCGAAGCGATGAAAGGATGTTGTTTAAGAGAATGCTCTATAGCATCTATTTTTTCTAAATTTTGCAGTTGTAAAGCTCCCTTTTCTACTTTTGTATCTATGATGAGTTCTAAGGGCATTGTTCCTTTAAAATATGTTTCCAAAAAAGAAATATCATCTTTCACTTCACTTTGCTGAGGAATATCATCAGTTAATTTTGCATTGGGATAGAGTTTTGATAAACCATAAAAACCTATCATACATGCTATAAAAAAAAGTATTATTATTTTTTTATAATGGAATTGTACAAGATGAGTAATCAAGAGAATGAGTTTTTGCAAAGGATTCCATTGCGTATGCTGTAATTCTTTTCCTTCGGGAGCAGGAAAATAATAAAATATAATAGGTATCAGAATGGCACTGAGCAGAAAAACAGCTATTATGTTTATTCCTGCAATCAACCCAAATTCTTTCAAAACATCTATATCTACTGTGAGCAAAGTGAGGAAACCTGCAGCTGTTGTAAAGTTTGTCATAAAGATGACCACTCCTATATTCTGTATCATCGACGAAATTGCTACATGTTTATCCCCACAAAGTGCATATTCAAAATGATATTTATTGGTCAAATAAATGACATTAGGAATACCTATCACCACCACAAGAGGTATAATTAAACCCGTTAAGAGTGTTATTTTGAAACCAAATAACACAAGCATTCCCATTACCCAAATAAGGATTACTGCTACTAAAATAATAGGTATCATAACATACCGAACAGACCTATAAAAGATAAAAATGACGAATATGGTAATAAATGCTGATAAACAGGTAAAGAGAATCAACTCCCCGCTCATTTGAGAAGAATAAATATAGCGAACATAGGGGATTCCCGCCTTATGAACTTGTATTCCGGTTTGACTTTCAAACTTTTTTAACTCTTCAGAAATGGATTGGATTAAAATATCTCGTTCTGAGGAATCTAATATTTTTTTTTCTATACTTATGAGCATAAGTATTGCTTCATTTCCTCTATTTATGACGTTTCCATCGTATATTTTATAAGAATATACTTGTTGTAATATGGAATCTAATTGTGATTGAGAATGGGGAATGCTTGGGAAAAAAGGAATATTCTCAAAAGAGCGAGTATTTTCATTTTTTTTGATGTAAAATAATTGTCCCAAAGAAATTACTTTTGATATTCCTGGCATGGATTGAATTGTTTCTCCCAAATTTTTATAATACGTAAAAGGACGAAGTTGAAATACAGTGCTGTCTTTTATTCCCACTACGAGAGTATTTGCATCTTCTCCAAATTTTTTTTTGACTCCCTCAAAATAGAGTAAATCAGCATCGTCTTTGGGAACGATATTGTAAAGGTCGTAAGACATTTGCAAATGGGGAGCATATATTCCAAAGAATACAGTAATTATTGCAATAAGAGATAATAAAAAAACTCTCCATTTTATAATATATTGGGATACTATTTTCCACATATTTGGTATGATTTTCATTGTTATATTTATAGGTAAGGTATCTTTTGAGGCAATCGATATTCCCAAAAAAACAAAATTACAGAATAATTATATATTTTTATTTTTTTATTTTTATAAGAATAAAAAACATTAAAATATATTGATTTTCTATTAAAATATAATGTATTGCAACAAAGATTATTGATTATCAAGCAAACAAAATAACTGAGTAGTTACAATATTAATAAGATAAGAATTATATGAAGGGGAGTTCTAAAAATTAAATATTTGAAAATCGGTGGTAATTCAAAAAGTATGATACAATAAGGAATTTAGTGTAATGTTGCATCATGTTTAAAAATAGAAATTACACTAAAATGTCCTCATTGTACAGGGACAAATATAGTAAAAAACGGAATCAAAGCGTATGGCGTTCAAAATTATTTATGTAAGGACTGTGGAAGGCAATTTATAGGTGTCATGCCTTGACCTATCAAGTCAGAAAAAGTAATAATACCTAAACAGCAACATTATGATTATTTGGAGGTTGATGAGTTTTGGACTTATGTAGGAAGCAAGGGGAAAAAACAATGGCTTATTTACTGCTACCATAGAGAAAATGAAAGCCTTTTGTTTAGCAATTTTTTATATTAATTGGGGCTTTATTTAATCTATCATACTTTTTGAATCACCACCCGTTTAATGTGGTTTCTAATGTGGTTTTAAATTCGTTTTCCTTGTCGTAATTGTAGAACGGAATGGCTGTTATCAAATAGGTGTCCGTGTGGATTTTAATTGTTTTTTGTTCGGTTCTGATTTCTTTCAAAAAATATTCTTTCCATGCATCGTATCCTAACAAGTGGCTTCCTTTTGGCTCTATGAAAACCTGAAAAGTTATTTGTTCTTTGTCTCGTTGTTTGCAGAATAGTAAAAAGTCAGGTTCAAATGCTCGTCCGAGTTTGTCGAATATTTTTATTTCTCTTTCGTTTCGGATTAAGTAAATGTTTTCAAACTTTTGATTTAGTTTTTCAAAAAATCGGGCAAAAAGTTCTACAAATTTCTTCTCTTCGGTTGTTCCATAGTTGGCATTGTAAACATACCAAGAATTATTTGCTACCAAATCTTCTTGTCCCTTTGCTCGTTCATTGTTTTTGTCAACCCTTATTTCTTTGTCTTTAAACACTTTGTGAATTGGCTCTCTGATATAGTTGGAACCTTCGTATTCGGTAGAATTGCTCTTAATGTCGGATTCTATACTTTGCAAGAGACCGTTGAGGGCTTGCAAATAATCGAAATGACTTATTTCTTTTAGTCGGTTTGCTGTGCCGTTAAATGTGATTTCTAAACCTGCTAAATATTCTCTGTTTTCAATGAAATGGGAAAGCGAATCTACACGTGGAAAGTAATGTGATATTCTTTCAAAATAGAAAAATGGGTTTTGGCTGAGTGCAAAACGAATTATGTGTTTGGGAATTGTGTTTAATGTAACATCTTTTGATTTTACAATTTCATTTGCAGATGTTGGATTTTCTAATTCAAAACCTAATGCAATGGACATTCTTCCAATTCCCGAAGATAAAGTGTGTCGGTAATTTGTTTTTTTAACTCCTAAGTCCGCAAATGATTTTATGTTATCGAAATTTTTTGGAATTTTTTTGTTAAAAAAAGCCTGCCCATTCTTGTAAAAATCTGTTTTCTTAAATTCTTCTTTTAGAAATAGATCGAGTTTTATCTTATTTGCATCATCCTCATAAATACCTGATTCCACAAGGGCTTTCTTCAGTTCCGAAATGTAACGGCTGTCTTCTTTGGTGTGATAATACAATTCTTCTAAGGTTTTCAAGTCGTTAGAAATATCATCGTCAAATTTTCGGGTAAACTTATCTTGCCCTTCTTGTAGAGTAAAAGGATAATACCTTGCACCACGTCCAATGAGCTGGGCTTCAGAAAGAGTAGTTTTCCCTGGTTTACCATCTTTTACGTCTCGGTCTTCGTATAAGCGAACTATGTCAAACAAATTTAATACGTCCCATCCTTCGTTTAGTTTTTGAACGGAAAAAACGGCACGGATTGGATTATTTTCATCTTCTAAGGTGTTGAGCAGTATTTGGTTTTGTTCGGCTTCTTGGTCATTATTGGCACTCAGACAATTTTCAAATCTGAAATGGGATTGAATGCGTTTTACTATTTCACTATCTGAAATACCTTTGGATCCCAAAAAACGAAATGCCTTTTGAACGATAGGAATAGTAGAGGTTTTTTGGATTTTATCTACCATGTTAGCTGAAAGATCGTCTATCAGTTTGTGAAAATTTGTTTTGTTCTGCTCGGATTCGGCAATGGTTTTTTTTGCTTTGAATAGAATCACGGGCTTCAAATTGATATTATTTGAAGTTGCCAATTCCTGACGATACAAGTTCAAAATCAATGCTTGAATAACTCTATCTTGCTCGTCGTACAAAGAACGGATAAGGTTTATTT
The DNA here is from genome assembly GCA_030053935.1 of Chitinophagaceae bacterium. Lineage (NCBI taxonomy): Bacteria > Pseudomonadati > Bacteroidota > Chitinophagia > Chitinophagales > Chitinophagaceae > Chitinophagaceae bacterium. Next base: position 19,810 of record JASGCU010000030.1, on the reverse strand, counting down.
CTTTGGAATATTTGTCTTTACGAAACTCTGCAAGGTCGTATTTAAAAATTATTTTATCTTGATAATGCTTTACTAATTCTATTGTGTCTGTGTCAATTGTTGCTGTAAATTCGAGTAAGATATTTTCAAAATTAGAATCGTGAATTTTCTTTACGGTGTCTTCCCAGCTGCCAAACACATTACCTGATTTTGTGCCTGCTACTAAGTGATGGGCTTCGTCAGCGATCAAGACCAATTTTGTGTCTTTAAAATCTTCGTAGGTTATGCTGTTTTCCTTGGTGGTATTTAGGTCAATGTGCAATTGCTGAATGGTAGTAAATTTGATATTGATATTTTGATTATCTGCTTCATCAAAATTTTCTACTTCTTTAATATAGATTTCTTTACCATCAACTACTATTTTGTTGTTAAACAAATATTTGGAAGATTGAGGATTAAGGAAATTGTCTTTTGTTTTTTTGATAATGTTGTTTGAATTAACAAAAAACAAAAAATTACGATAGCCTTTTTTGTAAAGGTGTAACATCAAACCTGCCATTATCAATGTTTTACCGCTTCCTGTTGCCATATTGTAAAGCAAGTGATAGGGTTTTCGTGGTTTCTCCTCTAAATTTTCCATATCCAAATATATATAGCGTTTAAATGCTTCTTTTTGATATGGTCTTATTTCAAATCGAAGATTATCTACCATATAGTTTGGTAAAGAAATTTCTGCTAAGGTTCGCTTAGCAATAGAATTATTAAATAGAGTGTGTAAAAATGTCATTGTTTAGATTGTTTATTGTTGTTTATTATAGAAAGTTTTTCCTACTCTGTTTATATGCTCTATTAATTTTTTGTTTTTTAAATGTTCATATATCTGAATATCAATTGTGTAAGGGAAGTTACTGTTACTAATATCCAAAATTAATCTGCCTAACTGATGTCTATCTATATTACTATTACAAATAACCAAATCTACATCACTTCTATCGGTATTGGTACCTTTTGCACGAGAGCCGTATACAATCACTTTAGACACTTTTTCGTGTTTTGCAAAAATGGTTTTTAAAATAGCCATGGATGAGTCGTTTATGCCAAATGTATTCATACCTGAGATTCTATCAATGTGGTGTATAAGTCAGACAAAAGGGGTGTATATTTTAATTGAATATCGGGTATTATTTCTTCAAAAACCTTAAAATCATAGGTATGATTTAGTAAGTTTCTGTCATCAATCATATCGAGCCAAAGTTCAATATTATTTATATATTTTGTTTTAAAAGCTTCTTTAAGAACCATTTTGGGTGAAATTTTATCCAAAATTATACCATCAAATTCCATTTTGTCTTTTAGAGTTTTCCAAGCTAACTCTAATGTAAACTCAAAACGCTGTATGACTCCTTCCTTTTCTAAATAAGAAAGTTTATTTATGTCCAATTCGGGTACTTCTTGCAATAGTTTTATAGCTCTTTGAAAATTTTCAAAACGCTGATACCATCTCATATCTTGATTCATACTTTTTCTTTTTTTATTTGATAAAAATCTTTCGTTACTTTCTTTTCTTCTTCGGTGCAGGCAAAGTCAGCATCATGCAGCGAAGAAAGGTTGACATATAATTGATTTTTGTCTAACAGTTCGTAAAGGTGTTGCTTCTGCTCGGCTAAGCTCAGTGTTTTAAATGCTTCCAAATGTTCGTCTTGCTTTTTAATATCTACATTGTAATTCAAGAAACTTTTTGCTTTCATCTGCTCCCATATCTGTAAAAGAGCTTC
>JASGCU010000030.1:14179-17956 GCA_030053935.1 Chitinophagaceae bacterium | reverse complement strand
TGTAATTCAAGAAACTTTTTGCTTTCATCTGCTCCCATATCTGTAAAAGAGCTTCAGAATCTTTGGCAATTTGAATCTGCTCTATAAAAGTTTCGTTGTATTTTTTGAGTTCCATATAGACAAAAGAGCCACCACCCTGCCAATTTACTGTCTTTGAAATACCGCCTTGTTCGCCTGAAATAACTTTAATCAAACGGGATTCGAGCAAATCCTGTATGTAATTCATCTGCTCAATGAGAATATATTGTCGGTTCATTTTATGGGCAACTGCTCCCGTTGTACCGCTTCCACCAAAGAAATCTAAAACAATGTCTCCTTCTTTTGTGCTTATTTCTATTATAGATGCAATAAGTTTTTCAGTTTTTGGGGTATCAAAAAGATTCTCATGAAAACCTAATTCTTTTAATTCTTTTTTTGCACTTCTTGTTGTTCCGTGGTTATCAAAAATATTAGGTGGAATAATCTCATCTTCATCGTTAGAAAATATTTTTAAACGAGGTACATTATCGTATTTTGGAGTATTTCCAAAATAAATCTTGCTATTCTTTAAGTAATCCATCATTTCTTCTTTTGAACATTGCCATTGTCTTTTCCACTCAATTCCCGAAGGAGATTCTATACTAAAATAATTTTCGTGATGAATATTAGATCTTTCTTCCGAGAAAGATATGCTTCCTGAGAACCAGCTACCTCTTGGATCATTATCTGGGTTTGAGAAAGTATAATGTGCTTTTTTTATTATGTTCCATTTTTCAAGAATCTTTTCATTTTTTGCATAACAAAGTACATATTCTTGGAGGGTTCTAGTGTTTTTATCTTTTTTTCCTTTCCCGTGGAGCCACATAAAATTTTCAATAAAATTCTTTTTTTCAAAAACCTCGTCCATTAAAACTTTCAAATACGCCTGTTCATTATCATCACACTGCACAAAAATAACCCCATCGTCTCTCAAAAACTGCCTTGCCACCTCCAATCTATTTTTCATAAACGTGAGCCAAGTAGAATGATTAAATCTATCATTGTATTTAAAACCATCGTTCCCCGTATTATAAGGTTGGTCTATATAAATGAGTTTTATTTTTCCTGCAAATTCTTTTTTTAAAGTATGCAATGCTAAAAGATTATTTCCTTTTATAATAAGGTTATCGGTAATGGTACCGTTTTCGTTTCGGTTAAACCCACCCCGCCCTTCGGACACCCCTCCATTGGAGGGGAATAGTGGTTTTTCGCCATCTTTGTCAAAACGCTTTGCATTGGTTAAAACCTTTGGTTCTAGGAGTTGGGTAATTTCATCTTGTGCCAGTATTTGATTAAAGAAAATCTCTTCTCGCTTGTCTTCTTCTCGGCTTTGTCCTCCTTCTAAAATGCAGTCCTTAAAGGGCCAAACCAATGCTACTTCATTGCGTTGTTTTAGGTATTTACGATCTATGGTTAGTCCTACTTTGTTTTTGTATTGGGTGTAGCTATCATTCAGGTAGTTTTTCTGCTCTAAAAAATACACAAATAGATATTGTTTAAAAACCATAGTGCCTTTTACATTGACAAAAAATGTTTCTTTCAGCTCTGCATTTTCTAATAACAGGGCGATGACTTCTTCGCCAAAGTTTTGTGCTTTGTTCAGCACTACCCATTTTTTGAGTTCTCCTTCATCTGTTACGAAGTTGGGTTCTTTCTTGAGCTGTTCTTCTAATATTTTAAATAATTTCATGGTATCTTTTATTTCAATATGTATTATACTTTGTTGGGGTTAATTTCTTTTTGTTTTTAATTGCTCTTGCTTATTTCACAGGTTTTCTTTTTTATTCAATATCACATAATAAAAAAAAGAAAGTATTATATAATTAAATACAATAAAAGGAATGGACTTCAGCCCCAAAAGAAGTAAAAGAATGCCTGAAAGGAATAAAAAAATAAAACGAAACTCATTGTTTTTCCAATGAAATGACTGAAATTTTATTGCTAATAAAGACATCTTGGCAATGAGCATCCACGAAAATAATATGGTAAAAGATATAAGGGGGATTGCTTGAAAGAACCAAGCATCTGCATAGAAAAAGGATACAAAAAAAAGAGCATTGATAGGAGTGGGGAGACCTATAAAAACGTATTGTTGTTTGGTATCAATATTAAACTTTGCCAAACGAACTGCTGAAAAAACCGCTATCAATAATCCTATGTATGGTATGAATGAACCACTAAAAAAGGAATCCAATCGGTGATAGACAAACAAAGAAGGAAGAACCCCAAAACTTACCATATCAGAGAAAGAATCCAATTCCTTTCCAAATGCTCCCGATACTCCAAAAACACGTGCTAAAAAACCATCTAAAAAATCAAAAACAAGAGAGAGAACGACACACCAAAAAGTTATTTCTAACTGGTTATGAAAAATATGTATGATGCCAATACAACCAGAGAGGAGATTACAGAGGGTAAATATATTAGGAATTTGTTGTTTTATGAATCGTAGCATACTAAAATAAATGTAATAAAAATGAATAAAAAATAGTGGTTTCCAAACATAGTATTGTTTGAAAAATATTGAGAATTATGTAAGCATATTGTATGAAAAAACAATTTTTTATTTTTCGGTTTATATTCTTCATATCCATTATGCTGATAGTATTCTTCTGTTGTCATATTTTATTTATGTAAGTAATGGATAATGAATGAAAGAAATGTTAAAAACCTGCGTTTGATGTACTGTATATAATCTTTGCCGGATCCTCTGTAGTCAGCCATTTTGAGTTTTGCTTTTGCCCGAAAATAGAAGCTCTTTTTATCCTTGCGATTAGTTTGTATTGCTTGGGTATAAGCTTCGATAGTACCTTCGTAGTCACCTAACTTATATTTTGCTTTCCCTATATGATAAAAAGCGGATACATATTGGGGATTTATCTTGATGGTTTCGGTATAGTCATCTATTGCTCCTCTCCAATCTTGGAGTTCCGCTTTTGCTCGCCCTCTATAGTAAAAATTTAATCCATTTTTGGGACTGTATTGAACTGCTTTATTAAAGTCCGCTAGCGCTTCTTTGTAATTTTTGAGATGAAACTTTATAAGTCCGCGGTTATTATAAGCATCTTCATATTCGGGATTAAGCTTTATTGCTTGTGTCAAATCTTCTATTGCCCCTTGGTAGTATGAGAGTTTTCTTTTCGCTACTCCTCTATAATAAAAAGATGTTGCCTCTTTGGGGTTCAGTTTTATTTCTTCGGTAAAATCTTCTCTTGCACCCTCATAATCCTTTAATTTATACCTGGCAATACCCCGATTATGAAAAGACCTTATATTACGAGGATTAAGTTTTATTGCTTGGGTAAAGTCCTCTATTGCTTCTCTATGTTTTTTGAGCATTGTTTTTGCCATTCCGCGAAAATAAAAAGCATCATCATTTTTGGGGTTCATCATGATGGCTTGGTTCAAATCTTCTATTGCTTCTATTTGTTTTGATTTTCCAAATTTATCCACTCCATGCTGAAAGTATTCTTGTGCATCCATAATAGTTGTAATGTAAGTAGTGAATGTATTCTATTTTTGTGTATAAAAAAACAATATATATTTTTTGTATAAAATAACTCTTTTTTGATTCCACTCCAAAAAATTTTTGTGTATTGCTTAGAAAAAAAAACAATACTGTATTTCACGAATACTATGACATCAATAAAATAATCTTTTTCTTTCTTTTCTTGTTCTGTAAGATTCATAATTTTTATTTTTTTCAATGGTTCATACATCAACATGTTTTTGTTTCGGTGCTTAGCCCTTTTGTTTTTA
>JASGCU010000030.1:0-14079 GCA_030053935.1 Chitinophagaceae bacterium | reverse complement strand
CAATGGTTCATACATCAACATGTTTTTGTTTCGGTGCTTAGCCCTTTTGTTTTTATTTTTCTACTCTCCTATTTTTTTAGATCTCCCTTCCAAAGAATGGGATACGGATTTATTACCTCCCACATCTTTAAAAGGAATAGAGTCAGATTTATTAAAATCCCCTTCCTTTGGAGGATGAGGGAGGTCAAAAGGTGAATCTTATTTTCTATAAACCTATAATCCCTTCAGGATTATTTTATAAAAAAAACACATATGAAAACTATGTGAACTATGGATCTCAACCCATCGCTCACATAGTATGCTTTTTCAGGGCTGTTTGTTTTGATACAGTAATCCCGAATGGATGAAATGGTTATAGAGGAGTTCTCAACATTCAAATCTTCAAAACTGTATCATTTTTTTTGAATAAATCAATTTTTAGAACCTACCCCTATAAACCTATAATCCTTTCGGGATTATTTTGTGGATGGTTACTATTATATTCTACAATTTTTCCATTCCTTCGATACCTTGTGTTTTTTTACTATGTACCTGTTTCTTTTTTTTACCACTCCTCCCCTCTTAAAAGTGAGATTTTTTTATCCCTTCGGAATTTTTCTCTCACAAAAAAGTAATTTATAGAACTCTTTAGAGTATATTATGCTATTTATTTATAAACTATTGTATTTTGATACAAAATGAAAAAGAAAAACAAATTGGATAATACCCCATAAAAAGGATGAAAACAGGAGAAAGTGAATTGATATTAGTAAAATTAGAAGACTTATTACAATGGGCAAAGGCATCTTCTCTTTGGCCTATGGGATTTGGATTGGCTTGTTGTGCCATAGAGATGATGGGAGCATACGGAGCAAACTATGATTTAGATAGATTTGGAGTAATACCCCGTTCATCTCCCCGCCAAAGTGATGTAATGATAGTATCGGGAACAGTTACTTTCAAAATGGCAGATAGAATAAAGCGTCTTTATGAACAAATGGCAGAGCCAAAATACGTTATTTCTATGGGTTCTTGTGCTAATTGTGGAGGACCTTATTGGCAACACGGGTATCACGTAGTAAAAGGAGTAGATGCAATTATACCCGTTGATGTATATGTTGCAGGTTGCCCTCCAAGACCAGAAGCATTGATAGGAGGCATCATAAAACTGCAAGAAAAAATTCAAAAAAAGTAAAAAACGATGAAAAAAATAGATATATTTTTGATAAAAACATTTACAAAGCCCTTCATTCTTATTTTCTCCGTAGTAGTATTTATACTTTTAGTGGTATATATGCTCAAATATTTTGAGGACTTAGTAGGAAAGGGTTTAGAATGGACTGTTTTAGCAGAATTGATGTTTTATTTCAGCGTAAACCTTACTCCACAAGCACTTCCCCTTGCTATTTTATTGGCATCTCTGATGACTTACGGCAATATGGGAGAACATTTAGAACTTACTGCCATAAAATCTTCAGGAATATCACTTCTGAGAACTATTTTTCCTCTTTTTATTCTTATCCTTCTTATTTTTTGTTTCGCACTCTATTTTAATGATTTTATTGTTCCAAAAGCAAATGTAAATGCGTATGCCCTTCTGTATGACATTCGTCAAAAAAAACCGTCTTTTGACCTCAAAGAAGGACAATTTTACAATGGCATACCAGGATACAGTATTAAAGTAGCCGAAAAAGAAGATGTCACAGGAGTATTAACGGATATTATTATCTATGACCATACCAAAGAAGACGGTAATAATAATATTATCATGGCACGAAGCGGAAAGATGTATTCTATTCTCAATCAAAAATATATAATTATAGAACTTTTTGATGGCAATTTATATTCAGAAAATAGCAGTAGTAACGCTCATGTCTTTAATTCAAATCAATACAACAGTATAAATCCATTTATGAGGAATGCTTTTTCAGAGATGAAAATGGTATTTAGTTTAGCTTCTTTTGATATGAACAGAACAAAACGTGATCTTTTTTCCACTAACCGTATGATGAAAAATTCTCAGAGATTAATCTCTGATATTGATTCTATGAAGCGATATTATTGGCGTATAGAAAAAAACGTAACAGATAATCTATTGATACAAAACAAATACCACTCCGCAACAAGAGATGCTTTTTTACATAATTCTCCTCCTCCGCCTGTATCTAAAAGCAATGGAATACACACTCCCGATGAAAAAATATTTGGAACAGATAGTGTAAAAAAAATTCCTCATGAAGAAAACGCAACATCTGTTTATGAAAAATACAAAACAGAGCATACATTTAGAACAGTGGTTTTAGAAAGAGCATTAGAAAATGCCCGTACGTCACACAGCTATATAAACCAAAGTATAGATCAAAAAAGAAGAATAACAGAAGAAATATGGATTCATGAAATAGAAAGATACAAAAAAATATCTCTCGCCTTCAGCTGTATATGTATGTTTTTAATAGGAGCACCTTTGGGAAGCATTATAAAAAAAGGAGGTTTAGGAGTTCCAGCACTTATATCCATCGCTTATTTTATTCTCTTTTATATCTGTAGTTTAATGTCTGAAAAATACGCAAGAGATGGAACTATAGATACTTTACTGGGAAGTTGGATTGCCAATATTGTGTTACTCCCCTTTGGAATTTTTTTTCTCATCAGAGCAAAAAATGATTCTCGACTACTAGAATCTGATTTTTACTACGTTTGGATAGATACCATAAAACAAAAAGTTCTTCATAATCCAATTATTATTAAATATTCTAAAAATTACCTATTTAACAAATGCGAAAAAAAACAAATACTATAAATAAAGAACCTCAAGTGATTATAGGAACTATTGACCAAGTAAATGCGCAGTTTTCATACATTCTTTCCCCTGAAGTAACCCCTGATATTATCGTTTATGCAGATAACATGGATTATGCCATACATGGAGACACTGTAAAAGTAATACTCACCAATAGAAAACAGGGAGAACATCGCATCGGAAAGGTAGTAGAAATTATAAAAAGAGCAAAATCCACCTTTATAGGCATAATAGAAGTATCAACACAATACTCTTTTGTAAAAATCAGTAATAAAAAATACTTTTTAGAAGTTTTTGTTCATAATAATAATACTCTCGACGCAGAAAATGGAGAAAGGGTTATAGTGCAAATAACAAAATGGCACAATCCAAAACAAAGAAATCCAATAGGAAAAGTATTTAAAGTATTAAGAGGTATAGGAAAACACGAAGTAGAAATGCATTCCATAATGGCAGAGTTTGACCTTCCATTTTCTTTTGACGAAAAAATACTACAAGAATCTGAATCCCTTCCCGAACAAATATCTCTTGAGGAAATAAAAAAAAGAAAAGATTTTAGAAAAATAACTACCTTTACCATAGACCCCGATGATGCAAAGGACTTCGATGATGCATTATCTTTTCAAATTCTACCCAATGGAAATTATGAAGTAGGTGTCCATATAGCAGATGTTTCCCATTATGTTCTTCCCAATACTCTTTTAGATGCAGAGGCATATAAACGAGGAAACTCTGTTTATTTAGTAGATAGAACCATACCAATGCTCCCTGAAAGAATATCTAACTTTCTATGCTCCCTTAGACCATTAGAAGATAAACTTACATATTCTGTAGTTTTTGAAATGGATAAAAATGCTAAAATAAAAAAAACATGGATTGGAAAAACCATCATCCATTCTCAAAAAAGATTCTCATATGAAGACGCACAACTGATTTTAGAAACAAAAGAAGGAATATTTTCTCATGAGCTCAACATACTCAATAATATAGCTCATAAACTTACGGATATCAGATATAAAAACGGGGCTATTAATTTTGAAACCATAGAAATAAAATTTAAATTAGATGAAACAGGAAAACCAATAGAAATATACCAAAAAATAAGAAAAGATGCACACCGACTTATAGAAGAATTTATGCTCCTCGCAAATAAAACAGTAGCAGAATCTATTGCAACTCCCAAAAAAGAAAAAAAAACTTTTGCTTACAGAATTCATGATAATCCCCCATTAGATAAAATGAAATCATTTTCACAATTCATTAAAAAATTCGGATATAAAGTAGATATGGAAAATAAAGTATCAGAAAAACTCAATACTCTCATATCTAAAATAGAAGGAAGTTTAGAACAAAATGTCATTACAAATCTTGCTATCAGAAGCATGTCAAAAGCAAAATACACCTGCGAACCCCTCCATCATTTTGGACTTGCGTTCAAACATTACACACATTTTACCTCCCCTATCAGAAGATACCCTGATTTACTCGTTCATAGAATGCTATTTCACTACCAAAACCAAAATGAAAATGTATCTGTAACCACCATAGAACCAATGCTTATGTACTGCAATGACATGGAAAAAAAAGCAGCAGAAGCAGAAAGAGCATCTATAAAATTTAAACAAGTAGAACTCATGTCTTCTAAGATAGGACAAGAATTTCAAGGGATTGTTTCGGGAATAACAGAAAGATCTATCTTTGTAGAACTAGATGAAACAAAATCTGAAGGAATGCTAAAAATCAATGATATGAAAGATGACGAATATCTTTTTGAAGAAAAAAATTATAGAATAGTTGGTAAACGTCATAAAAAAATTATAACCATAGGCGATACTATAAAAGTACAAATTGCAAAAACAGATATAATCGCAAGAACAATAGATCTAAAACCTGTTACTCCCAATTCTCTACGATAAAACTCTCAAAAATAATATTATTAACCAAAACTCTATTGAAAAATAGAAAAATCGTATAAAAAAAATGAAAAATATGGTATTATTCAAAAATATATAATAAAAAAGTATATTTGCAAATACAAATCTGTTTCTTCAAAAATCGTTGTACCAACATTGTAAAACTAAATATTACAAAAAATGTTTTTGGAAAAGATGTATATCCTTATCCATATATAATAATAAAAAATTTAAAAAATGAAAATCTTTTGTATATTATTTTTATCTTTAGCAGGTCTTGTAAATGAATACCAAAAAGACACAAAAGCAAGAAAAATTCTAGAATCTGTTAGCAAAAAATATAAAAATATACCCACATTTTCCGTACATTTTATATATATACTAGAAAACAAAACTCAAAATATACAAGAAGATTTTCCAGGTAAATTAACGGTAAAAGGAGAAAAGTTTAAATTAGAATTAACAGAGCAAGAAATAACAAATGATGGAACAAACCAATATACTTATATAAAAGAAGCAAAAGAAGTAACTATTTCTTCCTATAAAAAAGAAGATACCGATATTAATATGATAAACATATTTGACATATATAAAAAAAATTTCAAATATCAATTAGTAGAAGAACTTTCTACACCATTATTATATGTTATAGATTTAGAACCTAACAAAAAAGAAAAAAATTATTTTAAAATACGAATAGAAATAAATAAAAAAAATGATATAAAAAGTTTCAAGCTTTTTGATAAAAATGGAAATATTTATACTTATCTCATTAAAAATTTAGAAATAAAAAATAATATAGAAGATACTTTTTTTACTTTTGATACAAAAAAATATAAAGAAATAGAAATAATAGATTTAAGATAAATGCAAATGAAACCAACATACTTTTACTTGTTTAGTTTTATATTTTTATTGAATATAAGCAAATCTGTAGCACAAATAGACGGTAATAATCCTCATAATACAGATGCAACAGAAATTACAGATGGGATGTTAAAAAGAATAGAAATGGAAGTAGAAAACCCTAAACTAAATATAGAATCAGGTATAGAAATATCTACTCCTCCTAAAGATATTGACGATGGAAATGGAAAACCTCATCAAAACATGAAAAAAAAAATAAAATTCAAGAAAAGAATAAAGAAAGAAAAAAGAGTAAATAAGCACGAACATAATATAGAAAAGACAAGAAATGATGCAAAAAAAAGTACTATTTTATGGATAACAGTACCAATAGCAGTAGTTATGGTAATAGGATTAATATTTTTAGGAATAGCAAATTCAAAGTAACTAAAATATTTAAAAGTATTTTTCAACCTTATTATATTTTTAAATGACTCAAAAAATATGAACCTCATTACCATTCAAGATAAAACTTTCAAACTCTATATATCAGAAAAAAATATCCAAGAAAAAGTCAAATATATAGCAGATCAAATAAACTCTATTATCCAAGAACCAGAAATTATCGCTTTAGTAGTTTTAAACGGTGCTTTTATCTTTGCAAGCGATTTACTAAAAATACTTAAACAAGATATAGAAGTAGCATTTGTCAAACTACAATCTTATAAAGATATGCATTCCACAGGAAAAGTAGATGTTATTATAGATATTCCTCAAAATATTACCAATAAGCATATTCTTATAATAGAAGATATTATAGATACAGGACTCACTATGCAAACTTTAAAAAAAATGATAATGGATAAGAATCCCGCTTCTCTTCGTATTTGTAGTTTTTTAGTAAAACCAGAAGTATTTAAAAATAAATTTTTAGTAGATTTTGTAGGGTATGAGATACCAAATAAGTTTGTTGTTGGTTATGGTTTAGATTACAATCAAAAAGGAAGGCACTATCCTCATATTTATGAATATATTCAATAATTTTAAAAACCTCTATGTTAAATATAGTTTTATTCGGTTCACCAGGATCAGGAAAAGGTACTCAAAGTACAAAGATAATACAAAAATATAATTTGAATCACCTGTCTACCGGGGATATATTTAGAAAACATTTAAGTCAAAACACAGAATTAGGATTACTCGCACAAAAATATATGAATATAGGGAAGTTAGTACCTGATGAAATAGTATTAGATATGGTAAATGATTCTATATTATATACTCAACAAAAAAATGGTTTTGTTTTTGATGGTTTTCCAAGAACTATTGCTCAAGCAGAGGCTTTTGATAATATGCTCAAGAAAAACAAAACTTGTGTTCATATAGTTATTGTACTAGAAGTAGAAGAGGATATACTAAAACAAAGAATCAAAGAGAGAGGAAAAACATCGGGAAGATCCGATGATACAGATGAACATAAAATAAATACACGTCTTAATATTTATAAAGAAGAAACATTACTCCTTTCTGATTACTACCAAGCACAAAAAAAATGGTATCCTGTAAATGGACTAAACTCGGTAGATGTAGTTTTTGCTGATATATGCAATATTATTGATTCATTACGTTAAAATTACGATTTTTAATAAGATATACAGAAAATTATTTACCCGTTTCATTATCACACGAATTAACATGAAAAGTTATTTCATATCCATTTTTAGTAACATCTCCATCTATTAATGTTGCGAGAATTTCTAATGATTCTATAGCCGAAATATTGTCAAATTTTGTGGTAATATTACACGCAATTTTTTTTTCCCCTTTCATTTTAATTTTTAAATGGTGTAGTTTTTCTATATCTTGGATAATTTGAATAAGGGGTGTATTTTCGTAAGAAAGAACTTTGGTTTTCCATGCTAAAAAATTGGGATGAGCAAATCTCTGTTTTATGTATTTTTTTGAGAAATTATTATATATAAATTCTTCATATGCAGATAAATATGTTACGTTTTTATTTTTTTTCTTTATTAACACAGCACCTTCCGTAACGCTTATTTTTGTATTATTATTTTGATGGGATATTTGAAAAGCAGTCCCTTTTACTTCGGTTGTAATGTTTTCTGTTGTTATAGCAAATGTATTGTCTTTTTGGTAAGATATTTGAAAAAATGCTTCCCCTTCAAGGATAATATGTGTATTTTTATTATAAAAGTATTTGAGTTTTGTATTTTCATTCATCCATACAATAGATCCTTCCGGGAGATATATTTTTTTTATCTCATCTTTACTGGTGGAATAGGTTTGATATTTTTCTGAAGGGATACTTTTATAAACAAAATATATTCCTAAAAAAATAACTATTACAGCTGCTATTTTATAAAATTTTTGGATGAGAACAACATTTTGTTTTTTCTTTTCTATTTTTAGCAATACTTTTTTGAGTGCTATACTGGTATTAGGGTTAAAATATTGGGCTTGATATTTTGCATTTTCCCATATATCCGATTGTTTTTTTATAATATTATCTATAATATTATACTCTTTATTTTTTGTGTTTTTCATTTATTATTATAAATATTTTTTGGCTACTGTAATTGATGTAGTACTTTATTGAAATATAATATAATGACATAATAATAACAATATACCCCCAAATATTTTTATCTGTCGTATTTTTTTATGATTTTGTGTGAGAATGAAGTGAAAATTGTATTATTTTATGTAATTAAAACTTGAGGTAATTATTTATATTCAATTATTTTAGAATCCTTCTGTATTAACGGTAAGAATTTTTCACAAAAATACTATATTTATAATTTTTTCTTCCCCCAAAAAATCATTCAATTGCTTTTTAATATTGTCTTTATTATACATTAATTGATGCTTCAATGGAGCAGATACCACTTTTACATATAAGACATCTTGTTTCAGAAAGATTTGTTTCGTAAGGTCGGATATTTCTATTCCTACTATATCATCCCATTTATTTTTGATATTTTTTATATCAAATGCTTCTGTCAAATGGTATTTTTTTTTAAAAACCTCTATAATCTCTGATAGAGGTGCTGATTCGGTTTTTCTGTTGTTGTATTTCATGTTAAGGGGTATCTTTTTTGTATGTTCTTTTATTTCCTCGTAGTTTTAAGATAAGGTCTGTTTTAGATTTATAGAGTTCTTTTTCTAATCCTACGGGATATATGTGTGGATTCGTTAATCTTTTTATGCTACTATCAAAATGAGAAATTTGCTCTTGATGGTATTTTTTTATATCGTATATAGAAGGGATAGCATATACCTGTTTCCCTTCTCTAAAAATTGGTTTTAGTAAGTCTTCGTACTCTAAAGAGGATACGGATAGTTTTTTTTGACGTGTAGGGTCCACAGGGTCTATAATAATATTTGTCATTTTTTCATTTTGAATATTATATATCATATCAGTAGTATATTCGTTTTTATATGCAAATCTTCTGACCTGTTGAATACCTGGGTTGTTCATTTTTATGACTTGTTCTGATAGTTTAATTCTATTATTCCATTTTCCGTTCACTTCAATGGAAGAAAGTTTATATACTCCTCCTAGGGCTGGCTGATCAAAGGCGGTAATAAGTTTTGTTCCTATTCCCCATATATCTACTTTTGCATTCTGTGCCTTTAATGAGGTAATAATATGCTCGTCCAGGTCATTACTTGCAATTATTTTTACATAATGGAGTTTGTTTTTGTCAAGCATTTCTCTTGCTCTTTGGCTAAAATAAGCAAGGTCTCCTGAATCTATTCGTATCCCTAAAAGTTTTTTTGATTTTTTTTCCATCTCTAATCCTACTTGAATAGCGTTTTTTACTCCTTTTATAGTATCGTATGTATCTACTAATAAAATGCAGTTATGGGGCATAGTTTCTGCAAATGCTCTAAACGATTCTATTTCGGTATCAAAAGACATTACCCAGCTGTGGGAATGTGTTCCACTGACGGGGATGCCAAATAGTTTTGCTGCAAGGACATTAGAAGTATTATCTGTTCCTCCGATAAAAGCTGCTCTACTTGCAGAGAGGGCTCCATCTATTCCATGAGCCCTTCTCAATCCAAATTCCATAATTGTATCTCCGCCTGCTGATAAATAAATTCGAGAAGCTTTAGTGGCTATTAAAGTTTGGTAGTTTATTATATTTAAAAGAGGGGTTTCTAAAAGTTGACATTCTAATATAGGACCACATACTCTTACTAAAGGTTCGTGAGGAAACACTACGGTTCCTTCAGCAATAGCATCTACGTCGCAGCTAAATTTCATATTTGATAGATATTTTAAAAAAAGATCTTCAAATAAGTAATTCCCATACGATGATTTTAAACCTGCTAAATACTGTAAATCATCTTCTGAAAATTTGAAACTGTTGAGATAATTTACTACATATTCTAATCCACAAGCAACAGTGTAGCCATTTTTAAAAGGATTTTGTCTGAAAAATAAATGAAATACTGCTTTTTGATTCTGTTTTTTTAACTTCCAATAGCTGTATGCCATGGTCAGTTGATACAGATCTGTTAAGAGTGAGAGATGAGTAGAATAAATATCTTTAGTGAAGTTCATAAGTTATGATATATATAACCCAAATCCTTTTAAATATTCGCCTTCGGGATGATATATATGAATGGGATGATCTAATGAATGGTGAGTTTGGTGTATAATTTGTATTTTTTTATGGGATGTTTCCGCTGCATGAAAAATTTCTCTTTTGAATTCTTCAGAACTTACTCCTTGTGAGCAAGAAAAAGTAAAAATGATTCCGTTTTTATTAATTTTTTTCATTGCATTGGCATTTATATTCTTGTATCCTTTGAGTCCGTTTTCTTTTGAGGATGCACTTTTTACAAAAGCTGGCGGATCTAGTATAATAACGTCATAATTTTGGGAAGAAGAAGAAAAAAAATCAAACATATCCTTACAAATATAAGAGGATTTTGTTTGAAAATTAAGGTTTTCATTTTTAATAGCAAGTTCTATTGTTTTTTCAGAGGAATCTACACTGGTGAGTTCCAATGCTCCTCCTTTGAGAGCGGCTATTGAGAAACCTCCTGTATAGCAAAAAGCATTTAGAACTTTTTTATTTTTACAAAATTTTTCTATCCATAATCTGTTTTCCCTTTGATCTAAGAAGAAACCTGTTTTTTGTCCATCTGTAATTCGTACACAAAATTTTTTTCCGTATTCTAAAATTTCTATTTCTTCAGTATTACCATATAAAAAAGAATCTTTTGTAGGAACTATTGTTTTTCCCATGAGAGCGGATGCACTTTTATCATATATACTTTCTATAGGGATATGAATTTGCTGTAAAATATCGCAAATAATATCTTTTTGGTGGTAAATACCTAAATTATGTGCTTGAAACACAAGGACTCCATTATAATAATCTACTATGAGTCCAGGTATATTATCCCCTTCAGCGTTTATAATTCTATAACTATTAAAATCTTTATTATCAATAATTCCTAAAAGTTTTCTCATTTCAAAAGAATGCTCTATAGATTCCTTCCAAAAATCAGCATTTATTTCTCTTTTTTTCCATGATAATATCCGAATAGAAATAGAACCTTTTTGGTACATACCTATTGCTAAAAAGTTTTGATTACTGTCCAAAACTTCTACTATATCGCCATCTTGTAATTCTTTTGGTAATTCTTTTATTGCTCCTGAAAATACCCATGGATGGTATCGCAATACAGACCTTTGCTTTCCTGGATGTAGAATAATTTTTGAATAAGGATTCATTTTTATAAAGTCAATTGTTGAGAGTATTTTTTAGAGTGTTTTTTGAGGTTTATTCTCAGCAAGTTTTATGAGAAAAGTATAAGTCATAGCAGTTTCTTTCAAACTTTCGAATCTGCCTGAAGCACCACCATGTCCTGAATCCATATTTGTATAAAATAGAATCATATTATTATTTGTTTTCATATTTCTCAGTTTAGCTACCCACTTCGCTGGCTCCCAATACTGAACTTGGCTATCATGGTATCCTGTAATAACTAATAGATTGGGATAGTTTTTGGCTTCTACTTGATCATATGGAGAATAAGAAAGCATATATTCAAAATATTCTTTAGTTTTAGGATTCCCCCATTCGTCATATTCTGATGTAGTGAGTGGAATGGTTTCGTCCAGCATAGTATTTATTACATCTACGAAAGGAACAGCCGCTATAATGCCTTTATAAAGGTCGGGTCTCATATTCATAACTGCTCCCATAAGGAGTCCTCCTGCACTTCCGCCCATAGCAAATAGTTTTTCGGGATTTGTAAATCCATTATTTACTAAATATTCGGAACAATCTATAAAATCATAAAATGTATTCTTCTTTTTGAGAAGTTTTCCATCTTCATACCACTGTCGTCCTAAATCTTCTCCTCCTCTTATATGTGCAATTGCAAAAATAAATCCTCTCTCTAACAGACTGAGTCGTTTAGAACTAAAAGAGGGTTCGGTAGCAATGCCATAAGCTCCGTATCCGTAAATAAGTGCAGGGTTGCTGTTGTCTTTTTTTATTCCTTTTTTATATACAATGCTCATAGGAATCTTTACTCCATCCCGAGCATTTACGTATATTCTTTCTGATACATAATCTTCAGGTTTAAAAGAACCTAACACATGGGAACGTTTTTTTATTTCTTCTTTTTTTGTTTTTAAATCAATATCGTATACTGTATAAGGGGTAGTAAGGGAGGTGTATTCATATCTCAAAACCGATGTGTTTATTTCTACATTGTCAGATATAGAGATGTTGTATGCAGGATCGGAAGTTTCAATATAATAATCCTCTTTTCCATCCCATGATTTTACGCGGAGCTTTGACAATCCGTCTTTTTTTTCAGATAAAACAAAGTAATCTCTAAAAACTTCTATATCCTCCAACAAACAATCTTTTCTATGTGAAATTATTTCTTCCCATGGTGCTGTAAGATTTTTGATGGGAACTCTCACTAATCTATAATTTAAAGCACTATCGGAGTTTGTAAGTATATAAAAGTATTCTCCAAAATGTTCCACACTATATTTATGACCTACATCTCTTCTCGCAATAAGTTGTGGAATCATCATTTCTTCATTTTTTACATCTGCGGGGATAACAAAAACGTCATCTGTAAGGGTGCTTTCTGAGTGTATAAATATATATTGAGAAGATTTTGACTTATCAACAAAAACATTAAAAGTTTCATCTCCCTCTCCAAAGATTTTTCTGTCTTTTTCAAAAGAAGTGCCGATGGTATGCGCATAAACCTCGTATGAACGTAAAGTATTCGGGTCTTGTTTGGTATAAATAATGGTCTTATTATCATTTAACCACACAAAATTTCCCGTAGTATGGGGAATACAATCCTGTATCTCTTCATTTGTTTCTAAATCTTTAAAATATATATCATAAAATCTCCTTCCAATGGTATCTTCTGCGTAAGCAAGTATTTTTTGATTGAGACTTACATCTAATTCCCCTATATCATAAAAAGATTTTCCATCGCCTCGCTTATTTCCATCTAATAAAAGCTCATCGGGAGCATCAATACTTCCCTTTTTCCTTACATATATGGGATATTCTCCGTTTGTAATATAACGTTCTATATAGTAATAACCCTCTTGGAAAAGAGGAACAGACTCATCGTCTTCCTTTATTCTCTTTTTCATTTCTTGAAACAAAGAATCCTCAAATGGTTTTGTATAACCAAATACTTCTTCTCTGTATGTATTCTCTGACTTCAGATATTCAAGAACATCTTTACTATCTCTTTCTCGCATCCAATAATAATTATCTACCCTTTTTATTCCGTGATTTACAAACTCACGAGAAACTTTTTTGGCAGAAGGAGGGAGAACACTATCTTTCACACTGGTAGTACATCCTGACATAACGGCAAGTAATATAAAAATATAATTTGTTTTCATAAATATCTTTTTTTTAGTAATGGAGCAAAATAACTTTATAAAATAAATATCTGCTATTTGTGATTTTTTGACAGTAATAATGGTAAGAAAAACAAAAAAAAGAGAATATTTTTTGTGTTTATGAATATATATATTCAAAATGGGTTACTAAAAGAGAAATTACTTTTTGATACACTTGTAGTTTTGTAACTGTTTCGCTCAACTTATAAAAAAATACCATAAAAATTCATACCATTACCTTTTAAAATGTTACCATACACTTTTTAAAGATAATTTTAAGTAAGGTGAGTTAATTATTTGATAAAAAATCTTAAGAGGGGTTCTAAAAATTAAAATTCTAAAAACTGTATCCCTTAAAAACCAATAAAGAAATCAATTTTTAGAACCCACCTATAGGAAAAATGGAATAGTAAGAAATAAGCAACGATATGCATTAAGAACCTGCAAGCCTAATTTTTCTACCAACATAGCTCACGTTATAAAACGTGGGCTTTTTTCGTGTCAATTGGCTTAGATAGAGATAAAAGTAACTTTTCATTTGATACATGTCACTTTTCATTTGATACATGTCACTTTTCATTTGATACATGTCACTTTTCATTTGA
>JASGCU010000029.1 GCA_030053935.1 Chitinophagaceae bacterium | reverse complement strand
GTATATATTGATGTCTCTCTTTGTAATACTATCTCAATGGCTTTGGGCTGCCGAAAGTGTGGGATTTGAAATACTCATTGTACAGTTTAGCACCAAAGCCAAATATATGCAGAAATGCTGAATTGAGCACTGAAGCGCCACTTTTGCAAAACACGTGTTGGGAGTTTGCTTTTTTCGTTTAACTATTTGGTGTAATACCTTTGTCAATCAATTAAATTAAAGTTTTATGTCATTTATAGCGTAGATATTCCCCACACCAACTTCTCCATTTTCCAATTCAAACTTTGCTAATATTCGTCTGTACCCGTCTCCTTCAAATTCGTCTAAATATGTCCAATTGTTGACTAATTCGTCAGAAAAGAGTATGAATGCTTCAATATTTTCTTGTTCGTCAATAGAAGAATGCTTAAATCCATAGTAGCCCAGTTCTGCTCCCCAACCTTCTTTAACTAATTTGCCCTTTACAACGCCTTTTATCCATTTTCCATTGATGTGTTCAATCTTTGAATGGTTTGGTCTATTTGGTGCAAGAGTTCCGTAGATGATTATTGACTTTTGTGGGTTATATTCTCTTAAAAATTGTTCTTCATCTACGGTTAAGTATACTTTGTCAATTTTTTCCACGCCTTTACCTTGCGATGTTATTATTATGTTTAGTTTTTTAATGAGTGTATCTATTTCCATATTCTCTTCTGTATGTGAATGTTAGTCCTTGTCTATAGAGATTTCATTAAAGTGACTCCCAACGGTTCTGGGCTTTGCAATGGTGGGAAATTCAAGGCACTAATGTTTCAATTTTGTACAAATGTTTATTAGAATTCCAAATGTTCAAATTTAGTACTAATGCCCTCTGTTTTGCCAAACCCGTGTTAGTGGCTGCCGCTTTTGTGCGTGCGATGATGTATGTTTGAGTTAGAAGCATTACATTATTTTATCTGTTGAGTAACGCTACAAACTCTTTCATACATTTATAGGCTACCATTGCAGTCATATTTTGGTGGTCTCTTGTCGGATTATACTCAACAATGTCAGCTCCAACCATTTCTACAGATGCAGGTATTTTTTGTAAAATATTTAAAACCTCTCTAACTGAAAGTCCGCCTGGTTCGTGGTGAGAAACACCTGGTGCAAAGGCAGGGTCAAGCGAATCGAGGTCTAAGGAAATGTAAAGTGGTCCTTTCAAATCTTTGATAAAATCATAAGAGAAATCTTTCATTTCAATTTGTTTCACTCCAAAACGCTTGACTTGCACACGTTGTGGTGGATTTAAAGTTCTGATGCCCACTTGTGTTAGAGATAGGCATAATTTATTTTCCATTATTCGGGCGAATGGTGAAGCATGAGAATATGGATTATCGTCAAAATTGTCATATAAATCTGGGTGTGCATCAATATGCAAAATATGAAGATTTGGATATTTCTCTGAATATGCTTTTACGATAGGATAAGTTATAGAATGGTCGCCGCCTAAACTTAAAACTTTATGTGTTTTAATTTGCATGGCAATAGCATCTCGAATAATTATAAAATCTTTTTTGGGGTCAGTAGTTGGGAATACCAAGTCGCCTTTATCAATATAAGTTTCATTCTCAAAAACTGGAAAACCTAATTCCGCATAACTATTTGCTGAACCATCTTTATCCATTAGCCGAATTCTATGTGGTGCATAAGAAGGTCCGCGTAGGAATGATGAATTTGAGTCATAAGGTATTCCGATTAGGATTACTTTTATGTCAGCAAAAGGATTATTGGATAAGGTTTCTGTTTTTGGTAAAATTGCACCAATTGAAAGTAAAGAAGAGTTACGGATAAAAGTTTTACGATTCATATTTTTTAAGTTATTAGTTGATATTTAAATGGTTTGGTAGTCAGTTAAGTTGTTTTTTGCGGTTGCCGCTAACGTTTTGCAGCTTGGCAAGGCAGGGATTAGAAGCACAAATGTTTATTAGAATTCCAAATGTTCAAATTTAGTACTAATGCCCCATTATCGCAAAACTGTTGTTGGGGGGTCGTTATTTATTCAAAGCTGTCTGTTTTGTGTCTTTTTTCAAGATATTTTATCCTATTAGTTTTGAAGCAACATCTCTGATAGTGTCTAACAGATAATGTACTGACGACTTTTGTTTTCTGTGATTGATTAAACAAGCACGTAGTACAAATTCTCCTTTTAGTTTCGTACCTGTAATAAACACCCTACCATCAGCTTCTAATGCCGAAATGAGTTGTTGATTGATTTCAATTATTTTTGATTCATTTTCCAAATTCCCTTTGTATCTAAAACACACGATAGCCAAATCAGAAATAGATTTTAATTCAAAATCCTTTGAAGTGCGTATCAAATCCGCTAAATAATAAGTTAAATCAATGTCTTTTTGAATCATCGCTTGGATTTTTGTAAAGCCGTATGCTTTTACAGACATCCATACTTTCAGTGCTTTTGCATTTCTGGATAATTGAAAGTAATGTTCATTAAACTCTAAACGGTCTGATTTCTCCTCAAATGCAGTATCTAAATAATCGGCTTGTTTAAAATAGGTTTCTCGTAAAAAATTCCAATTTTTCACCAAAACACAACCAATTTCAAATGGTTGATAGAGCCACTTATGAAAATCGAGGGCTATCGAATCCGCATTTTCTAAACCTGCATATTTTGATTTTAAGTGTGGCAACGAAGAAGCCAATCCGCCATAAGCCCCATCAATATGAAACCACATATTGTGTTTTTTCGTTATTCGGGATAATTCCGTCAAGTCGTCAATGGCTCCTGTATTGACTGTACCCGCATTACCAACAATACAAAATGGGACAAAACCATTTTGCCTGTCCTCATTGATTTGTGTTTCAAGCGCTGTCAAATTAATTGTAAAATCTTCATTGCTGGCTATTTTTATCAAATTATCTGTTCCAATGCCCAAAAGTGCCACACTCTTATCCGTACAATTATGGGTTTCGTTTGAACAATACACCCGAAACGGTTTTTGTGAAAATAAGCCCGTTTTATTAATTTTTAATGCTTTGAAAAAAGTATTTCTTGCCACTGTCAAACCTGCGAGGTTTGCCGCCGAACCTCCACTTACTAAGGCACCTCCTGCATTTGGAAGATAATTTATCATTTCAGAAGTCCAAGCAATTACCCTTTTCTCTATTTCCGTCATCGATGGGGCTAAATGCCATTTGGTAACATTTTGATTAATTGTAGAGGCTATAAAATCAGCAATAGTGGACATTTGATTGCCGCCTGCCATCACATAGGCATACATATTTTCCCCTAAGTTACCTGTTGCAACATCAACAATTTTTTCTTTTACCTCTCTGAGTAGTTGCAAGCTATCAATACCCGAAAGCGGTAACGGTTCAGTAAACCACTCCTCTATACTTTTTTGAGGCAAGTTATGAAACCCTTTTTGTTTATCACTTTGCTGATATTGCTCAATGATAATTTCAGTTGTTCGGGCAATGAGTTGTAAAAACTCTTCTTCTGAATAATCTAAACTATTGTTCATTTTTTTATAAATATTTTGTCCCAGTAGAAGGCTTGGTTATCGTTTTTTACAATGACCGGCAACATCTCCTTAACCGAACTTGGGTTCGCATTTTTTAATGAATGTATATTATTATTATTTCACAAAAATAAATCAAACATTGAATATAAAATATTTATTTTTGTATTTTCTAAAACTATATTTTTTTTGAGTTTTAATTTTTTATTTAAAAAAAGTAATTATTTCTATAATTAAAAAAGGTATCTCCATAATTACCAATTTTTATAAATAAAATCATGTCTTTTTTATGAGAGAAAATATTATTTTTTGTAAGCAATAAAAAATAAACAAATACATTATGTTCTTATTTTTCAATTATTTATACGTTAATATTCTTTACCTCGCTTGAACTTAAATTAATATCAATTTGTTTTAATTTTATCAAATCATCATCTCGTTGAATGCCACGAATTGCTTTTTTTAATTTTTCGGTTATCCCTTCAAATGCAACTATTATCATTCCACGAACTTGTTGATTTGGTGATAAATTATCGCGAACCCAACCCATATAACGCAATACTTGTCCTACGGCTTCGTCTTCAGTTCTGCCTTTTTTGAGTTCCAAAACTACATAACCTTTGTCGTCTTTGCAAAGCAAATCAATATACGAAACATCGGTTTTGTATTGTCTGCCTTCTTTCAGTAATTTTAAGTTTTTCTCACCTAATAAACTCAAATTTTTCTCTAATATGTCTTCTACAAGTTTTTCATTCATGAGTTTGTAGAGTTGTTCTTCTAATGTTGTTTTGCGTTCTATATCGTCTTCTAATTCAATAAATTGTTTTGCTTTGTCTTCTTTGCCTACGCTAACATAATAATCTAATATTTCTTTTTCTACAACTTCGGTTTCTATGTTGCCCATGTAATTAAACCAATCTTCAAACGTGGAATAATCAATATATTTCAAGGTTTTATATACTTTGGTTATTTGTTCTACGGCTCGTTTTTCGTTGATTAATTTTATTTGATTACTTTCAAATTTCAATGTTGGAGTTAAACCAAAAAGTTGTAATGTTATAGAACCCTGTATTTTTATGGGTTGTGTTATCTCTGCCGATTTTATTAAATTGTGTTGTTGCTCTTTATCTAATTTACGAAATGCAACAATTAATTTTTTACTCTCGTTTACATCTGTATCTAATTTGAAATGAGAAACAAACAAAATATATTCATCAACTGTTTATGTTTTTCACAGACAATTGTAAATTAAATTTCTTTTGAATAATAAAATTTTTATCACAACAAATAACTTTCCCTTTAACAAAATATAAACTATTATGAGATAACCAATGTATAGATGCAAGAAACAAATCTTTGATTTTTTCATTTGAATAATCATCTAACAAATAAATATCTAACTCATTTTTCTTGCTAATACAAATATTATCAATTTTACCAAAAAAAGTTTCAATATTTGAATGATTAATTTTATATTTTTTTAAAAATCTTTCCATTTTACAAATATTCTAAAATATTTTCGTTCCATTTTGATCGTCTAAATTTGCTGAAATCTTTATAAAAATCTCTGCCTGTTTCGTATAATTTTAAAATTCTGTCAAAAGACCAAACTTCTGTCCACGATTTTATTTCACCATTATACATAAATAATTTTCTTATTCTTTGCATTTTACTTATGTCTGTAACAATAATAACTTTTCTTGCACCGAGTGTTTTTACTTGTTTTAAAGCATCTTTGTCTTTTTCAATACTTCCTTTATCACAAACTTCTATAGCCAAATAAATATCATCATCTTTATACCAGAGACAATCTATTTGATAAGGAAAATCATCATAGTGTAATGGTCTTGCTTCTGTAAAAACTTTAAAACCATACCATTCACCAATATGTTTTAACATTTGAATAACTGCACCGTGAGTTGAATTTGCACTCAATTTATCTTCAGAAATTAAATCATATATTTTTTGATAAGCAGGTATTATTTCAATTTCGGTTTCTATTTTAATCTTTTCTTTTTTTGATTTTTGAGGTAACTCTTCTTGTTTTAATAAATCAAATCTATTAAAATACTCAGTTAATTCATAATTTCCAAAAAATCGTAAAGTATAAATACCATTTCTATTTTTTATTACTGGTTTAAATTGTTCAGTATTATCACTTTTATCTTTCAAAATTTCAATCAAAACAGACAAAGGGACTATAAAAATAGTATTTTCATTTTCACAAATAAAAATTTGAAAAGAATTTCTATTTTGACTATAAATAGTATCAAATTGTTTTGTTTCAATTCCATAAAAATATTCATTTCTACTATTTAAACTTGCATAAGCCAAATCAATAATTGTTTGATTATCTTTGTCTTTTAGAAAATATGTAGTATTCCCAAATTCATTTGCATTGCTAATTTCAATATCTAAATCTTTTATTTTTTGCAAAACATTGTCTCTGATGTTGTTAATAACATCTTTGTCTTTTCTTTTGGTAGTTTTCATAATTTAATTCAAACAAAAATTAAATAATTCTTTTGGTAAACTATTCAACGGTGTGCCGTCTTTTACATAAACAGTTACAAATTCCGAAGTATTTTGTGCGTAAAAATTACGTGGATACGGATAACTGCCAAACATTAAACTTTTTGTAGGGTTTGTGCGGTTCCAAATATAAACATCAAAAAGAAAAACGTTTTTAATATTTGTAATTATGGAATGTTGAATATCAGCATCAATATTAAAAATGTGCCTGTTGTAATGCGAATTAAAATCTGCTTTTTTCATAGGCATTAAAGGCGTGTTTATAATTAATTTTCCGTTGGGTTTCAATACTCTTTCGCACTCTTGCCACACTTTCAAAAGTTCGTTAATGTAATTATCGTAACTATCAATATTTCCCAAATCGTCAACGTTTTGCGTAGAATGTTTGTCGGTTTGATAACCGTTTTTAGAATAATCTTTTATGTTAAAATACGGTGGCGAAGTAACAACCAAATCAATAGTATTGTCGGGAACTTCCGACATATTTTGAGACGATTTATAATATACTTTATTTGCGAAATCTATCATTTTTTATTTTTTTGTTCCCTATTAAATTTATTTGCAATTTTAATATTTTTTTCTAACAATGTTTAATTTTTTTTGATTGGTTCGTTTTCGTTACTTTCTATGGAACAGAAACATCTCCTTAGCCGAACTTGGGTTCGCATTTTTTAATGAATGTATATTATTATTATTTCACAAAAATAAATTAAACTGAATGAATCCAAAACATTTTTTTTTGAATTTTCTAAAACTATATTTTTTTTTTGAATTTTAATTTTTTTATTTACAAAAATGATTAAAAAAAGTAATTATTATCTGTAATATAAAAAAAGTATCTCTATAATGATCATTTTCTATAAATAAAATCATATCTTTTTTATGAGAGAAAATATTATTTTTTGTAAGCAATAAAAAGTAAACAAATACATTATGTTCTTATTTTATATTTGCAGGTTATATTTACAAAAAACACTTTAAGGTATGTTTCAAAAGTGCTTTTTAATGGTGTTTTTTATAAAATATAACCAATAATAATATCTACAACTATGGGAGAAAAAGAAGACAATTGTATTTTAGGGGTAGATTTGGGAACGCATACTATGGGATATGCTATTATAAACACACAAAATAAGAGAGTATCTCTCTCTCAATTTGGAGTTATTCGTTTAGAAATGTATGGGTCGGTAGGTGAAAAACTTTTTAAAGCACACGAGCATATTACGGAGGTGATTAAAAATTATAAACCCGATACCATTGCTTTAGAATCTCCTTTTTTAGGTAAAAATGTAAATACCCTTATGAGTTTAGCAAGGTGCCAAGGAGTAATAATGCTTTCTGCTTTCTCACACCATACCCCTCTGTATGAATACTCGCCTCGAAGCATAAAATTAGCAGTCGCAGGAAATGGAAATGCCACCAAAGAGCAGGTAGCCAAAATGCTCCAAGCAATACTTTCTTTCGAACATATTCCGAAACTTTTAGATGCTACCGATGCACTTGCAGTGGCTGTTTGCCATCACTTTCAAAACAATGGTACTTCTCAAAACAAAACTACAAAATGGAAAAATTTTGTGGAAAACAATCAAGAAAGAATCATACCATAAAATTATACAATACATTATTATTTTCAACTATAGCACTATAAGAGGGTTTGCATTGCTATCAAAATTATAAATTTGTTCGGGGGTAATGCAAAAATCTATACGCACATCTTGAAAATGGTAATCTACAGCAAACTCTATGGGCGGAAAAAGAGATAGTCCTATTTTAGGGGTAGAGGAAGGAATATCTGCAAGCCATCTGTCATACATTCCTTTACCATAGCCAATTCTATTTCCTTGTTTGTCAAAGCATAGCAAAGGAACAAAAATAATATCACAACTTCTTTTTGGAATTATTTTCCCATTCGTCGGTTCAGGGATTCCCCATTTATTTATTTTTATTTCTGTATTTTTCTCAAAAAGAGTATTTTCCATAAAAAGGGAATTGGGAAGCATCGTTCCTGTGGTAGTATATATGTTTTTACTCCACAAATAATGAATGAGAAGCCATGTGTTTATCTCTTTCTTTTTTTGTATTGGCAAGAAAATATGAACTATTGTAGATTTATGAAAAAGAATGTGCTTTATACATACATCTTTTATCTTAGCGCTTGCATCTAAAAGATCTGCATCTGTTATAATGTTTCTTTTTTGAAGAAAAAGGTTTCTGACGGTACTTTTATCCATACTTTTTTATAATATTTGCATGCAAGTACTTAAAAAGGGAGTTTTGTAAGGTCTACATTCCCTCCGGAGAGAATAATTCCAATTTTTTTATTTTGAAAAAGTTTTTTTTGTTTGAGAACTGCCGCAAAAGGAACAGAAGAGGAGCTTTCTATTATTAATTTTGTTCTTTCCCATAAAGTTTTCATTGCCTGAATAATTTCGTCTTCGGATACCGTAATTATAGATGGGGAAAAATGTGATATTATTTCAAAATTGATATTTCCCAAAGAGGTTCTAAGCCCATCAGCAATAGTAAATACATTACTTGGTGGCATTTTTTTTTTATTTTGGAGGGATAAAAAAGTATCATTTGCGTTCTCGGGTTCTCCTGCGATTACTTTTGTTTTCGGATAAAAATATTTGCAAGCGAGTAGGCATCCGCTTAAAAGACCTCCACCACCTACGGGACAAAGAATATACTCTAAATCGGGCATTTCGTCTAATAGTTCTTTCGCAGCAGTCGCCTGCCCTGCAATAACAGTACTATTGTCATAAGGAGAAATAAAAAAAGCATTAGTTCTTAACACCACTTCCTGAAGGGTTCTTTCCCTCGCTTCTAAAGTTGGCTCTGATATAGTCACCTCAGCCCCGTATTCTCGGACTGCATTTACTTTTACTTGTGGTGCAGAACTTGGCATTACTATATGTGCTTTTATATTGTGTAATTGTGCAGAAAGAGCAAGAGATTGCGCATGATTTCCCGATGAATGCGTAGCAACACCGTATTTTTTTTGCTCTTCTGTCAAAGAAACAACCGCATTTATAGCCCCTCTCATTTTGAAAGCCCCTGCTTTCTGTAAATTTTCACACTTAAAATAAACATTGCTTCCGGTGATTTTATTTATAGTTTGGGATGTTATGATAGGTGTTTTATGAATGTATCTTTGTATTCTTTTTTCTGCCTCAATAATGTCTTCTCTCAAAGGAAAAATATGTTTCATCTTGTATGTAGTAATAATTTTTTTATGTATCCAATTATCTCAATGTGTTTTTTATAATGTTAGTATGGGTTTCATTTGCTTTTATTTCCATAATTTTATTTATTATAATTATTTTATTGATAAAATAAGCGAAATTTATTTTTATTTTATATAATGAGTCGTACAAAGATTCATTTTGGTAAAAATGAGTAGTTTTTTTTAATTTGGTTTCGCAAGGGTCACATATTATCAAAGTATATTTATTTTTTTAATGATTACGTATGAAAATAGTAAAAAGAGTAGTTTATGGTTTTGCAGGGCTTATAGTAAGTATAGGAATAGTAGTTTTTGTGTATCTCATGCATTTGGCACCGCAGTATGAAGGTGTTCTGCAATTAAAAGGAATACAAGATTCTGTGGAGGTGGTCTTTGATGAGTATGGTATCCCTCATATTTATGGAAAAAATGAGGAAGATATCTTTTTTGCTTTGGGTTATGTGCAGGCACAAGAACGACTTTGGCAAATGGAGCTCATCAGAAGGGTTTCAGTAGGGCGATTAGCGGAGATATTAGGAAAAGATCTTTTGGAAACAGATAAATTTTTTAGAACATTGGGTTTGGATATCTACGCAAGAGAATCTGCCCGCAATCTTTCTCAAAATAAAGAAAGTCCAGTTTTCAAAAATACTCAAGCGTATCTCGACGGAATCAATTCTTTTCAAGAACAGGGCAGTACTCCTTTGGAATTTACCCTTTTGGGTATCAAAAAAACACCTTTTGTATTAGAGGATGTATATAGTGTGGTTGGTTATATGAGTTTTGATTTTTCTATGGCACCCGACACAGACCCTTTGATGACTTTTATATACGAAGAGCTTGGAAAAACATATTTGCAAGATGTTCCATTGGCTATCCCTATAGATACAGAATGGATTAAACACCACAGAGTGAAAGATAGTATGCGACATATTTTTAGAAATCAAATAGAAAATCAAATAGAAAAGATACATACTACCTTGCCTATTCCTTCTTTTAAGGGAAGTAATAGTTGGGTGATAGGTGGGAAAAAAACCAAGAGCGGAAAGGTAATTTTGGCAAATGATCCTCATATAGGATTTGGGCAACCTTGTACTTGGTATGAAGCATATTTGGAATGCCCTTCTTTTCAAATCTATGGTAATTTTTTGTCGGGCTTCCCATTTCCTCTCATAGGACATAATACACGAATTGCTACAGGACTTACTATGTTAGAAAACGATGATATGGACTTTTTTAGAGAGATCATTAATCCAACAGATTCTCTTTCGTATCTTTACAAAGGGAAATGGTTACCTCTTGTCCAGCGCTCTGAAATTATACAGATAAAAGATACAGAACCGGATACGATACAGATACGAGCTACTCATCATGGATCTATTGTCACTTCTTTTTTTAAAAATATGACCAATGCCCCTATAAGTTTTTGGTGGGCTTACACTCATTTACCAAACAAAATATTAGAAGCGAGCTATGGATTAGCCCATGTCAAGAATTTAGCTGATGTAGAAAAACATGCAGCAATGATACATGCGGCGGGATTAAATATCACTTATGGGGATTCTTCGGGAAACTATGCATGGTATTCTGCTGCTCAATTGGTAAAAAGAAATAAAGAATCTCTTCCTATACTTTTTTTAAACGGAAGTGATGGTGAAGATGAAAATACGGAGTTTTATCCATTTACTGACAATCCACACTCCATAAATCCTCCTTGGAATTATGTCTATTCTGCGAATAATCAACCCGAATCTCATAATGGAGAATACCATTGGGGTTATTATATTCCTGAAGACAGAGCAAAAAGAATTGTCGCTCTTTTGGATAATAAAAATGATTGGGATAGAGAGGCAGTTAAACAAATGATGCTTGACCAAACTTCTCCCGTAGCAAAAGATATGATACAAAACTTACTTCCTTTTATTGCATCAACAACCAATCCAATGGAAATGAAAGCAAAAGCAATACTTGAAAATTGGGAAGGTGACTTTGCTCCTCTCTCCCCTGCCCCTACTCTGTATACAAAATGGATGTATAACCTCTATTCTCTCACAATGGAAGATGAATTAGGATATGATAAGTTTGCTGTTTTTATGAAAACGCATATACGATTATATATGATGAATCAATTACTCAAAAATAGTGCTTCTCCTTGGTGGGACGATGTCATCACTCAAGATATACAAGAGACAGAAGAGGCAATTATCCAAAAAGCATTTCAAGTCACTCTATTAGAATTGGAATCGCAATTTCAAACAGATATAGCAAATTGGCATTGGGAAACGGTGCATCCCCTGTCTTTGAATCATCTTTTTGCATCGCAACCTCTTATAGGAAAAATTCTCAATGTAGGAACTTTTTTTATAGGTTCGGGAGAAGAAGTTATTAACAACATGGCTTATACCCCTAATAAAGAAGGTATATATGCAGTGGCTTTTGGTCCTTCTGCAAGAAGAATTATCGATTTTTCAGATATAGAAAACTCTATGAGTGTTCTCCCTACGGGACAATCGGGAGTTATTTCCAGCCCTCATTACAGCGACCAAACTTCTCTGTATATAAACGGAAAATGGAGAAAAATGATTATGAAAAAAGAGAATATCTTGCATAAACGAGTGCTTTTTATACAAGCAAAATGACATGTGGTATTTTTGGATATACTATTTTTTATTTTTCTTCGTGTTTAGAAAAGATTTTTTAAAATATTTTTAATCATAATTTTCTTATAAATATTTACAAAAACAATATATTTATAAAAATGTTTTACTTTGCTAAAAATAAGTTTCGTCCCACAATTATTATTAATTACATATTAATTCTATATTTAAAAATAAAACAATGAGTTCTATTCGTAAAATTAATGCGCGTCAGATTTTAGATTCCAGAGGAAATCCTACCATAGAGGTAGAAGTTTTCACAGAAAATGGTGGTTTTGGAAGGGCAGCAGTTCCTTCAGGGGCAAGCACAGGCACTCATGAGGCAGTAGAGCTGAGAGATAATGATCCTAAAAAGTATTTAGGAAAAGGAGTGAGCAAAGCGGTTCAAAATGTAAATCAAATAATTGCAAAAGAAATTTGTGGAATGAATGCCTTTAACCAAAAACTTATTGATAGTTGTTTAAAAGAAATAGATGGTACTCCCAATAAAGCACATTTAGGAGCAAATGCTATTTTAGGAGTATCTCTTGCGGTGTCTCATGCGGCTGCCAATGAATTAGGTATTCCATTATATAGATATTTAGGAGGAGTAGGGGCTTGTGTTCTGCCTCTTCCGATGATGAATATTATTAATGGTGGCTCACATTCTGATGCTCCTATTTCTTTTCAAGAATTTATGATAAGACCTGTTGGAGCAAAAAATTATTCTGAGGCAATGCAAATGGGAGTAGAGGTATTTCATACTCTTAAGAAAATTCTGAAAGCGAAAAATCTCTCTACAGCAGTTGGAGATGAAGGAGGATTTGCACCTAATTTTGCAGGAGGAACAGAAGAAGCAATTGAAACCGTCATAGATGCTGTCCATAAGGCTGGTTATAGAATAAAAACAGATATTACCCTTGCATTAGATTGTGCTTCCTCTGAATTTTTTCATAACAATGGTTATGATTATACAAAATTTGAAACCAAAACATCGCCTATACGAGATACCACGCAACAAGTAGATTATTTGGCATCTTTAGTAGAAAAATATCCTATTGATAGCATAGAAGATGGTTGTGCAGAAAGTGATTGGAAAGGTTGGAAAATGTTGACTCAAAAAATAGGACACAAATGTCAAATAGTAGGTGATGACTTATTAGTCACCAATATCTCTTTTCTCAAACAAGCTATTCAAGAAAAAGCGGCAAATTCAATACTCATAAAAGTAAATCAAATAGGAACGCTTTCTGAAACTTTGGAAGCAATAGAGATGGCTCATAAAGCGGGATGGACAGCAGTTATATCTCATAGATCTGGGGAAACAGAAGACAATACTATTGCTGACATAGCAGTTGCTACTAATGCGGGGCAAATAAAAACAGGTTCTCTCTCTCGCTCTGATAGAATGGCAAAATATAATCAACTATTTAGAATAGAAGAAGATTTAGGAACAGTTGCAAAACTTTTTCAAAACTAATCATCTATTAAAAAGCAGTACCCACCATCTCTATTTACATTATTAGGTAAACTAAAAAAACTCAAATTATATTCTTTACGAACATAGTTTGAGTTTTTTTCATCACTTTTCTCTGTTTTCTTTTTAGATAAGATTTCAATTCTTATACGACATTTCTCTTAACGACATTTCGCCTATTTTTATCTGTCGGTTATGTTAGATTACTTGGTGAATAAATAACCCACGCTATGTAAAGATATTTTTTACATAACGTGGGTATACGTTTATAATTCTCTTATGCTTTGGTTACCTAATCAAAAATATATCTGATTCCAAACTGCATTTGCCATCTGCTTGCAAGAGAAAAGTCATTTTGGAATGTTTTTGTTTGATTGGTATCGAAACTGTAAGTAGGTATTCCTTGACTATTCACAGAAACCCCTACTGGCTGTAATAATCCTGTATTGGTAGAGATTTGTCTTACTCCCCATGAATTATTTATGAGATTTCCTACGTTCAAAATATCCATATTGAGTTGAATAGTATGTTTTTTTATAACGAAGTTTTTTACAATTCTCAAATCCCAATGATTATACCAGGGGCTTAATGCTCCGTATTTTTCGGTATAGCTGCCTTTTTTAGAAGAAAGATATTCGTCTTGATTGATAAAAGATTTCAATGCTCCTTTTTGGGCTGTTTGTGCTGTAGCATCTCCCGAAAAATTCATTCCATCTATTTGTGCATCTGTGGGAACATATAATAAATCATTGAGTCCAGACCCATCATTATTTAAATCTCCTGAGTAGGTATAAGAATATCTTCCTCCTTCTATATATTCTGTAAATAAACTGATGTTAAAATTAAGAGGAAGAGACACTGCAAGAACTCCTAGTATTCTATTTCTATTTCCATACAAAGAAGGAGCAAGATTAGGAATATTGGTATTATTTATATTAGCAGGGTTTCTATCATAAGCATCACCTGATATTTCGGCGGGAATAGAAGAAGCATCTTGTGCATCTAAGTAGTTATAACCTAATTTTACGTAGAGATTTGTTTTTCCAAATTGAAATGTTCTTTCTGTTTGGAGGGAAAGATTAAAAGAATATCCTACATCAGTATTTGTAAAGACGTATGCAGTATTTGCTCCTTTATCTTTTGCTAAATAGACGGGACGGTTATCAAAAGAAGTGTTGAGCCGTGCAGTTGGTTTTATAAGTCCGTAGTTTCTTACCATCATTGCGTTTAGGTCTTTTGTATAGAGTACATCTATTGAGGATTTCCATCCCAAGATATCTATATCATATCCTAAGTTACTTCTCCATACTTGTGGGAATTTAAAGTCAGGATCTGTTACAC
Source organism: Chitinophagaceae bacterium (assembly GCA_030053935.1). Classification (NCBI taxonomy): domain Bacteria; kingdom Pseudomonadati; phylum Bacteroidota; class Chitinophagia; order Chitinophagales; family Chitinophagaceae; species Chitinophagaceae bacterium. Next base: position 10,395 of record JASGCU010000029.1, on the reverse strand, counting down.
AGTAAAAAAAGAAAGCAGGGTTTGCTACTTGATTTCCGAGCCATACGAATGGGAAACGTCCCGTAAATAAACCTGTTCCTCCGCGTAGTACCATTTTTTTATTTCCTGTGATGTCATAATTAAAACCAAAACGAGGAGAAATAAGAGGTACCTGATCCGGTAATTTAGTGGTAGACAGTTTAGTTGGTCTTCCATCGGGATAATAATAGACTATATCAGGCATATAAGCACCTACTCTCTCTATATTCTCTTGAGCTTTTTCTGGAGTATCAAAGTAGAGTGGTTGGTCCATTCGGATTCCTATAGTAATGTGAAGTTGTTTACTTACTGCTATTTCATCTTGTGCATAAAAAGCCAGTTGCCCTACATTTGTCTCTGCTAATGCCCATCCTCCAAAAGGTCCATTATTTCCTGTTTTATTTTGTTCATAAGTAGCTAAGGCAGAGGCAACTTCTGCTCCTAAGGCATCTTTTGAAAGGTCTATTTCTATATTTTTAATATCTATAGGGGGGAAAAATACTCTTGGTCCGTATCCCGTAAGATTAAAAGAGTTTTGAAAACTAAATCTTTCAAAACTAAAACCCACAGTGATGGTATGTTTTTTTACAAAGTAGGTAAAATCATCTCTGAGTTGAAATACAAATTGGTTCAGTTTATTTGCAATAGAAAATGGTTCATGTCCTGCAACTATATAAGGAATTCCATCTCTTGATATATTTATTACAGGAAATGGTGTTGATTTTGGGTCTCTGTAATCAATAAAAGCAGAATAGCCAATTTGTAGTTTATTAGAAAAGCTATTGTTGAAGTTTGACTTGAGATCTATAATTCCTGAGTAGAGATTGTTATTAATACGGTATCCTGAATTTTCAAATTGTAAGGTTTGAAAATCAGGTCCTCTTCTTCCAAGAGCAGAAGGGTGGGCGGGTTTATCTTTCAATGCCTGTAGGACATTTCCTGTGATAGAAAGCTTGTGTTTATCGCTTATATTAAAATCAAATTTGAGTATTCCTTTATAGCTATTGGTATAATGAATATACTTTTCATAAGCTCCTGTTTCGTATCCGAAGTTTGTTTTTAAGAGATTGCTGACTTTTTGTAAATCAGATGCGAGGACACGGCTTTCATTGCCTGCTCCTGTTCCTGTATTAGCAAACCAATAAGATCCGTAGTCATTTGCGGTGCTTTGTTCATAATTAGCAAAAAAGAATATTTTGTTTTTTATGATAGGACCTCCTACACTAAAACCGAGTTGGTTTTGAGAAAGGTTTCCAGCGGGAACTTCAGAGTTATTTACTTTTTTTCCGTATAAAGCACTGTTTCTAAAATATTCAAACACTGTTCCTTTGAATTGATTCGTTCCTGATTTGGTTACTAAGTTTACTGCTGCGCCTGTAAAACCTGCTTGTGTTACATCATAAGGAGCAATAGAAACACTTACTTGCTCTATAGCATCTAAAGAAATAGGTTGTGCATCTGATTGTCCGCCTGGTGTAGCAGCATCTAATCCAAAAGGGTTATTAAAAATTGCTCCGTCTAGTGAATAATTATTAAATTGGCTGTTTCTTCCTGCAAAAGATCCACCTTCTGCCGCCATGGGATTTAATTTTGTTAAATCCGATTGGGAGCGTGTTATGTTCGGAATAATCTGTATTGATTTTGCGCTAATATTAGTAGAAACACCACTTCTTTGAGATTCGTTCGTTCTCTCGGCTGCTACCGTTATATCTTGTAATTGTATATCTTCGGTAGAAAGGGTGAAGTTAATCTCTAATTTCTCATTCAAATTCAAAAATATGTCATTTTTTTTTGAATCCGCATAACCTACATACGTTACCGTTACGGTATAAGGACCTCCAACTCTCACATTATTAATAGAAAAGAGTCCTCCATCACGAGTAATAGAACCATAACGGGTCCCTGATGGTTCATGAACAGCTACTACTGTAGCACCAAATAAACCCTCGCCTTTTACATCTGTTACTATCCCATCTAATGAAGAAGTGGTGACTTGAGAAAAACCTCGTATCTGAACTTCCAGCACTAAAAAAAGAATCATTACCCCCCTCAAAAAACCTGGTCGCAAAAAATGATAAGGATCTATAAAAAATAAATACCTATCCCATGGGGAAGAAAGGTATCGCTTTTTTATTACTTCCGTATTTTTATACGTACAGGTAACAAAAAATGTATGCAATAACACACACATTAAAAAAACCAATAATAAAAACATAATTAATGTAATAATGAGATATATAATTTATTTAATAATACATGTAAACAAAATATTTACATAATGGCAATATAGAAAAATTGTAATATAATAAGAATTATAAGTTATAAATTAATTATTAGTAGTTGAAATTTTTTTTCGAAAAGTATTTTTTACAAGAATATTGAGTTTTAAAACTATTGCTAATAGAATAGTTAGGAAATTATAAATGTATCGAAAATAACTTTTGGAAGTCGGCTTGGGGTTAATTCTTAATTATTTTGGTTGTTAATAGTACCTGTTTTTTTTCTCCATATACTATTATAATATATTCCCCTTTTGGTAGGTTTTTCGTAGAGACGTGATGCGTTCCATCAGTAGATACAGTATTAGTAGCGTCTCTAGTATTATATACGTCTCTAGTATTTATATCATATATCTTTACAGATGAAATTTTTTGATTTTTATCTATTTGAATGGTAATGTAATCATTTGCAGGATTAGGATAGATGACTACTGCAGAACTTTCTTTTTCTATAGAAGTTATAGGGAACATATTAAATACTGTGACTGTTTGCTGAGCGGTAGCGGGATTAAACTGTGCATTTCTTTCTTGGCTTGCTGTGATGACTACTGTTCCTGTGTCTACTGCGGTGAGGGTATTTTTACTTATACTTATTATTCTATTGTTACTGGAATTAAAAGTTATTGCTACGGGACTATTAGAAGTAGCAGTAAGAATATGCGTTTGTCCTATGGTAAAATTAGGAATAGCAGTAAAGGTAAGCTTGGGTATAGGTAAGACAGGATTTATGAATGTTATATTTTGAGTAGCGGTAGCAGAATTATATGCTGCATTTGCTGCTTGTATGGCTGTAACTATTACATTTCCGGTTGTTTTTGCAAGAACAGTATTTCCTGTGATACTTATTTTTCCGACGTTCGATGTAACAAAATTTATTGGGACAGGACTGTTAGAAGTAGCAATAAGAACGTACTTTTGTCCTATGCTGAGATAAGGAAGATCACTAAAAGTAAGAGTGGGATTTGTTTTAAGAGGATTATTTAATTCATTTATGATGAGTGCTTGTGTTGCAAATGCTCCTGAATAATTACTATTCCCCATGTTATAAGCGGTAATATTCACTACCCCTACTTCATTGATAGTTACTGTATTATTGTTGATGCTTACCAAAGTAGAAGATGCAGAAAACATCACAGGTAAGCTTGCAGAAGAACTTGCATTTATAGCAAAAGGAGCATCTCGGTATATTTTTATATTCAGAGGAGTAAAAGTAATTGTTTGTGGTTCCCTCAATCCATTTTGAATATTGGTAATAGTATAAGGATATATGATATCTGTAGTTTCAATTATATTGGCAGTAAAACTTATTCTTGCTACAATAATGGTAGCACGGGTAGTATCAGTTCCATTGTTCACATTTGCTATACTGCTGATGGTGTCTATATTTGTCTTACTTGGTGTTGTTTGAGTAAAGTTTACACCATTTATAGTGAGTCTTGCTCCCTCATGTATTGCGGGTAAGAAGTTTTGATTATATATAAAACCAGGTCCTAGTTCTCGTATGCTATCTATTACTGATTCTGTATCGCTTTGCAGATCAGAAAGAGTGAGACCTCTCATATATAATACACTACCAGAAGTAGTTTCTATTCCTACTTTTTCATTATTACTTCTTGCTATTCCATCTACTCTTTGAGTAGCATCTCTATTCCAATAGCCATGGTTTATTGTTCCAGTATTATTATTTCCTACCAATCCGCCGATATAAGAAAGAGCTGATACAGATCCTGTAGCGTAAGCTTGGGTTATTGTTCCTTGGTAATTATTTCCCACTAATCCGCCGACATTAGTGGTACCAGAAACAGATCCTGTAGCATATCCTTGGCTTATTGTTCCTCTATAATTATGTCCCACCAATCCACCGGCATAATAAGAATAGCTAGAGGCAGATCCCGTAGCATAGCTTTGGGTTATTGTTCCAAGATTACCTCCCACCAATCCTCCAATAGAAAAAGAAGAACCTGAGACAGGTCCTGTAGCATAACTTTGAGTGATATACCTCGAATTCTCTCCCACTAATCCGCCAGCATATCTATTACCTGAAACAGCTCCCGTAGCATAACTTTGAATTATTATTCCATAATAATTATCTCCCACTAATCCGCCGACATAAAAAGTAGAACCCGAGACAGCTCCTGTAGCATAACTTTGAGTTACATTTCCTGAATTTCCTCCCACTAATCCACCGACAGATTTTTCACCAGATACTGATACTGTAGAATAACTTTGGTTTATTGTTCCTTGATAATTATCTCCAACTAATCCACCAGTATAAGAAGAACCCGAAACAGACCCTGTAGTATAACTTTGAGTTATTGCTCCAAGATTCGAACCCACTAATCCTCCAACATAATCACTTCCATAAATATCTATATTTATAAGACCTATATTTCTAATTCTACTATTAAATTCTGTCAATCCAAAAAAACCTACATAATAAGTAGAGATTCTCTTTATATACAGATAGTTTATTGCCCATCCATTTCCTTCAAAAGTAGTATTAAAAGCATCAGTAGAATCCCCAATAGGATTCCATCCACCTTCTGCAATAAAAGAAATATTGACACTCCCTGATCTATAAGAAGCACTATTTCTAAAATCTAGTTCTCTTGTCAGCTCATATCCATTACAAGTGCTCCCACTACAAGTACCGGTGAGATTATATCTGATAGAATCTAAAGCTTCTATAAAACTTATTTCTATAAGTCCATCTCCATCAAGGTCTCTATATGTTGTTTGAGCTTGAACATTTCCTATGGTAATATTACTTATGATAAGAGTATTAGTATACATTATATACATTAATGGGACCACTTTTAATAAATATGCTACTTTTTTGTAAACGAAACAAAGTGTATTTGTAACCATGTGTTTTTTAGTTATATAAATAAATGTAAAAAATGTAATATAAATGCAATATATATTTTTTAAATACTTCACTTTATAATATTAAAATTAAAAATAAAAATAATTAAAATGTATATACAAAATGAAGGGATTATGAGTTTATTAATGGATTTGATAATAGAAAAGATAATAAAAGAATAAAAATTTGTAGAAATCTTGGTTTTTTTTACGAATCATTTGTTCCAATTCAAAATGTATATTGAATAGAAATGGATGCGGAAGAACCTTTTGTATATGTTCTCCAGACAAGGTTATTATCGGTCAGATATTGATATGGGGGGTTTAGAATATCATTTATACTGAGCTTCCATTCCCATCTTGTATGAAATGTTTGGGAGACAGTAAAGTCCAAGTTGTGACGTGGCATTTCATAAATAGTTTGATTACCTAAATTATCCCCTACTACAAAGATTCTTTTCCCAATAATATTATAGAGAAGATTGCATTGCAGTGTTTTTCCTTCGTAATATATTCCTGCGTTTATAATGTATGGGGATTGCCCTTGCAGATTTCTCTTGCTTATCTGCCCTTCGAGGTTAGAAGCATCTACTTGGCTGTGTATATAAGAAGCATTTGCGACTATTTGTAAATTATGTGAGGGATGGATACGAATATTTTTCTTTATTTCCAATTCTATACCTGCATTGGAAGCACTTGCAGGGTTCGTAAAATAAAAAGCAGTTCCACTACCCGAAGATCTCCCTGTTGCCTCTATAGGATTGATGAAATATTTATAAAATACTCCCAAAGAGATAATATCTTCTTTGCTTGGATAGTATTCATAACGAATATCAGCATTATGAATAGATGCTACTTTGAGAGTTGGGTTGCCTGTTTTGGCAATATTCAGTTCAAAATCATAATAGCTAAAAGGGGCAAGTTCTCTCAATTCAGGTCTATTCACAGATATTCCATATCCTGTTTTGATGGTATGATTGGGAATGATGGTGTATTGCAAATGGATACTTGGTAAGATAGAAAGTATAGGATTATTGACTTCTACAGGCAAACCGCTTCCTCGGTATTGGCTTTGTAGTTGCTGCTTATTGTATTCTGCTCTTATTCCCCAAGTAGAAAAGAGTTTATGAAGAGAAAAGAGTAGGTTTATATATCCTGAAATGTTGGTATTTTGTGCGGTATAGGCATCATCATAGTTTGTACCTTCATACAGCGAAAGTGCGTTCTGTTCTTTTAGTTTTTCTGTGCTAAAAAATTCATCAATAGAAAGCGATTCAATAGGAATATTTTTAGGATTTATATATCCAAACCACCTTGCTGAGAAGGTACGGTTTTTATATTCTGTGAGGGTCCCAAATTTTAGTTTCAAAAAAGTATTTGCATTATCTTCTTTTATAATATATTCAAAATTAAGAGCCATCATACCTGTATTTTCCTTCAAGGCAGACCAAAATCTTGACCCTTGGGTCAGGGAAGGATTGGAAGTAGAAGGAACATCTACTTTGTAATTGCCTGATGAAGAGGTGGCAGAAGTGCTAAATCTTCTGTAATCGGGTTCTTCTCTGTTGGTAAGATTATAAGAAAGCGTTGCATTGGCAAAAAGTTTTTTATTAAAAGGATATGCAAAAGCAAGTTGTGTAGTATATATAGACTTTCCTTCGTATCGAAAGCCATAGTTTTTATAATAAATACCGTCATTAGTATTAGAACCTGTTCTCAGAAGCGTTTCTTTTATTCCTGTATTAGTAAAAAAATGTTTCCAGTGTACTTTCATATCCGTTTTCAAAGCAGTATAAAAATTAGATATAATTCCTACTTTTACAGTATTACTTGTGTTTTTGTCTTCCCAATTTTGCACTAATTGATCGTTAGAAATACCCTCGTATCTTTTTTGTATTGCTTGAAAAGGCATAATAGAAGTGTGCGAATAAGAAACATTGGACACATTGGCAATAGTAATTCCTTGTATTTTTATATTTTTTTGAAATCCTATATTGAGTCGTCCATCGGGTAGAATAGTTGTAGAATTTACATTATAATAAGGATTTAGAGCAATGAATAGTTCATTGGCGGCTCCTCTATTATTTCCATTTATGATGTCACGGTTGAGTATATTCATACTTCTATATCCATTATCAAAACCAAGAAAATCGGTTGCACTTCCTTTATACGCATTAGAATTTTCAAAAGAAACGTTGCTTCTGATAGATGTTCCTAAGGAAAGTGTAGTTTTTTCTTCGTCTATTACAGAACGGGAGTACACTTTTATAATTCCTCCTGCCACCTCTCCTGGGAGTTCTGCGGAAGGGCTTTTTATTATAAGGATTCTATCTATAACATTACTCGGAATAACATCAAAAGCAAAAGACCTCGTATCTACTTCTGCGGAAGGACTTATAGCGTCATTGAATAAGACAGTATTATACCTTTCGTGTAATCCTCTTACGAGAAGAAATTTATCATTCATCAGAGTTATGCCCGTAATTCTTTTCATTATTTGTGCGGCATCTCTATCGGCAGCTTTCCCTATCTGTTGTTGTGAGACTCCCACGGCTATTTGCTCTATTTTTTTTATTTCTAACATGCTTGCGAGTTCTGTATTGGTTTGTCTCTGTCCTGCAACAGTCACTTCTTGCAGATGTTTTTCTTCTTCCTGTAGCAATACATTCTTTAAAAAAAGAGTGTCTTTATTATCTGTGTTTATAAATATTCTTTTGCTGCTATAAGAAATATAAGTAAAGAGAAGAAAAAAACTTGTTTCTTTTGTTTTCAAAATAAATATTCCATTTGCATCGGAAGATGTTCCTATTCCTGTGCCTTCTACTGTTACATTTACAAAAGGAATTCCTTCTTTTTGAATGCTATCTCGCACAGTTCCTATAATGACTGTTTGTGCTTTACTGGTAAAGCGGGTAAAAAAAAGAAATACTAAAAAAAGAGAAAAAATTGATATTTTATATATACGCATATTGTTAAGATGAAAAGTTTGAGTAAAAATGGTTTTTAGAGCATTACTCCAAAAACCATTTATGATGGTGAATAATTAATAATTTGTGTTTTGTGGGTCAAAATTTGTCCAACTTTCTGTCCAATTTTCTGTGCTAAAAGCACCTATATACGGAGAGGTTCTAAAATCACTTGGAAGAGCAATTCCTCTATTCAAAAGGGGTGAAGCACTTTGTGGCAAAAAGCTTGGGTTTTTTAAGCTATTAAAAGTTTCAGGAAGTAATACATCGGCTACTGTCCAATGAGTATAATTATTATTACTATAAAACTTCACAGAATCTGTGGTAAGAATCGGTTTTGTCATTCCTATTAAAACAAGCCCTTGAATAACAGAAGCACCTGACTTATAATTGGCTTGACTTGCAGAACCGTTCAATTCTAATCCCGCTTTAGGATAAGCACCTATTATCAAAGAGTTATAAATACTCAGGGCAGAGTTTCTTCTTATCAATATTCCATCATTATATTTTGAATTAGGAGTTCCTTCACTGATAAATATGCTCATATTTGCAAATTTTGCAGATGTTTGAGGGATTGCGGCAGTTCCTGCCCCATCATTATCGCTTTCAAAAGCGTTAGAAGAAGAACAAGCACACTGATCGGATACCTTCGGGTCACGTATAGATAATCCAAATTGAACTCTCCCACTAAAACCATTATCCGTATCAAAATCATCATCTACAGGACTCAAAGAGATGAGATGGGTAGCGTTTACCGTTCCCCCAAACCATTCGAAAGAATCATCTCCAGAATAAGATACCTGAACATAATCAACCGTAGTACCATTACCAACACCACCAAAAGTAAGTCCATTAATTTCTTTATCGGGTTCAAAGGCAATTCCTGCAAATTCAACTCTCACATATCGGAGAATTCCTGAATTATCTGCGGCATTATTTCCCCCAAAAGTAGAAACATTTTCACCTTCGATCACGATAGGAGTTTTATTAACGGGAGCATTTCCCAGAATAATAATCCCACCCCAATCTCCTGCGCTTCTGCTCCCTCTCTCTTGGCTAGAAGTAAAAACTATAGGGTTTTCTTTTGTTCCTTCGGCAATAATTTTAGCACCAGGAAGTACTATAAGTGATCCTTTAGTATTCTTATCTCCTTTGATAATCGTTCCTGCTTCTATTGTCAAAATAACACCTGACTTTACATACACAAATCCCTTTAAAGTATATTTGTTATTAGCAGTCAGAGTGCGATTTTGTGAAATTTCACCCGACAATTCCGCTACTCCTGAGGGGGTCACTCCTCCATTATCATTCCCATTATCGCATCCCCACGTAAAAAAAACTATTATTATTATAACTAAGTATGTTTTCATAAATATATATTGTAGATTATTAAAAATTATTGAATGCGAATATTATAAACCTAAGAAATCACAAGCTATGGAGGTTCATATTTGTGTTTTATATATTGCACGAAAGAAAGAAAAGGATTATAGAGTATCTTTTGGAAGAAAATACCTTTTTGTTTTAAAGGAAGTCCTTTTTTCCAACAAAAATAAAGAATGCAATACAGGAATACCGAGAATATATTCTCGATGTGTTTGCATATCTTTTGAGTATCAAAAGTATAAAAAAGAGGATAAGAGCTTATAAAAGAAAAAAAGAAAAAATTATTTGTCATAAAATAAGTAAGAATAATCAGTATAGATTAAAAAACTTTTTATGAGAGTAATTTTTTCTTTTCTAAAAGAGAGAATTACGCTTAATAACCGTAAAGTTATAAGGTTAGGTAGTATTTGTATATTGTAATAACAATGCTCAAGTTAATAATTATTTTTTAAATATAACCTTTTTAATAAAAAAATATCATTTTTTCAAATGCTTTTTCTGAATTTATTGATATTTGAATTATAGAAAATATAAAAAACAGAAATATTATTTTTGAAAAAACTTTTTTAAACATAATTTTATAAATTGATTTTAATTTGTATAATAAAATTATAACATAATTATTTTTATAAAAATGAACTTATACACAGGTATTTAAAAAATTAATAGCGATTACATCATATAGATATAATCGCTATTTTAAGGTTAAAAATATTTCACTAATATACTCGTATACAATTTGTTGGGTTAATTACTCCTATTGCTTGACTCCATCCTGCTCCATTTAAGGTAGCATAGATTTCTATTTCTGGGTTTCCGTAAAATTTCCATCCTCCTTTGCTAGGATCAAGTCCAGCCGCACCAGGATTAAAATCTTGATT
>JASGCU010000028.1:2531-25509 GCA_030053935.1 Chitinophagaceae bacterium | reverse complement strand
TATGTAGTTTTTAGTTGCTTGCATTTGTAAGTTTTAAAATCCATCATTGTTTTTTTAAGTATGCAATACACAGATTTATTTTTACTGTTCGGATTCTGTAGTAGTATTTTCGGGTTTTTGTTTAGGAGTAGATTTGAAATTTACACCTAATGTAAATCGGAATGTATCAGCTAAGGGATGTCCTCTTCCGCCTTGTGGGATGAGATATGCTACGTCTAATTCTAAAACATTGTATTTGAGTCCTATTCCGAGAGTAAAGTATTTTCTATCTCCTTTATTTATGTTTTCGAAGTGATGACCAAATCTTACTGCAAAAAAATCTCTATACCAATATTCTATACCGCTGCTAAAAGATACTTCTTCAAATTCTTCTGCGGTTCCCCTTGGAGCATCATTAAAAGATCTGAATAATCCTGAAAGGACGGGTACCCCTCTATTTTCTGTTCCTGATATGATGGAGTCGTAATTAGTAGAACTTCTTATAGGTGGAGTTGGCACCATAAGTTTATTTGTTTCTAAAATAACAGTAAGTGAATTATAAGGGTCTAATTCGTAGAGGTAACTCATTCCTATTCTCATATTCATTGGGAGAAAATCTGCTTGTTCGGGAGTGCTGTATGTAATTTTTGTTCCTATATTACTGAAATGGATACCTGCGGATAGGATAGAATTATTATTTCCTACTTGTATTTTTGTAGTATAGTAGCTTCCTAAATCAAATGCTATACCTTGTCCAGGAACTCCCGTATTCCCTGCAAATCCTGAAATAAGATTTGAATATATATATCGTATAGTAACTCCTATTCCAAAGTTATTACCTAATTTCCGAGAATAGGTTCCGTCTATTGCAAAGTCACGTGGATTAGAAATTCCGTTAGATTCACCTGTTTCATTTGTAAGGTTAATAGTTCCCAGGTCGAAGTATTTCATAGTAATAGCGGCTGCTTGATTACTTCCAATTTTATAATATCCCGAAAGATATCCTATATACATATCATTTATCAGTTTTCTGAGCCATGGGGTTACGGAAAAGGAAACTCCAAATTTTTTATCTATAAAAGCAAGTTTTGCGTTGTTCCAATGGACAGAATTAAAGTCTGCGGAAGTAGATACTCCCACATCCCCTAGTGAGGCACTTCGTGCATCGGGTGCAAATCCTAAAAATGGAACTGCGGTTGATATTACATTTTTATATGAATCGCTACCCGAAATTTGACTTACGTTTATTTGCTGTTGCCCATAAGATTGTATAGGTATTAATGTTCCGAGCAAAAATATATACAATACGATATTATTATTGATTTGCATGTTATTATTCATGTGATTTGAGTGTATGATGAAATTATTTTAGTGAAAGATTTATTATATATAACGTAAAAAAAAATATTTTTATTGTGAAGAAGGAATAGTATTTATTTTTTTTGTATTGCTATGAGTTCTGATTTTATGGTTACTTCTACTTCTTCTGCTATTTTTTTGAAGAGGAGTTGTGGAATATCTATAGTATGGTCTTTTAGTTTTATTGTGAATGTGGTTATAAATTCTTTTTTTTGTGATTTCCATGAAAGTTTTACAGGGATTTCTCTTTTTATTCCTACTCCGTGTATTGTGAGGGTTCCTGTTGCAAGTAAGGTATATTCTTTTTCTTCATTTAATGTTATCTTTTCAGAAAAAGATCCTTTAAAAGTGCTGTGTGGATATTTTTCGGATTCCATGTAGTTTTCATTAAAATGTTCTTCCATGAGATCACTTTCAAATATAAATTTATTAACAGGTATTTTCATAAGAAAAGTTCCTTTTTCTATGTCGATTACGCCGTTGAGTGATTTGTTAAGTGCGCTTATATTTTCTAATGGTGCTTCAGAAAAAAAAGTTACTTCGGCATCTTTTGTTATAAATTGAAATTGCGAGAAGCAGGTATTCGCTATGCAAAAGGATAGTATTATTAAGAATTGTGTTTTCATTTTTTTTTAGTATGTAAATAGAATTATTGTATATTAGATTTTATTACCTCTTAAAAATTCTTGGATTTGCATTTTCTTTTTTCCTTCCATTTGAAGTTCTAAAATAGATATGTATCCATCTTGAGTTGCTATTTTAAGGTATGTTTTATTGTCTGTTATTATACTGCCTGGTACATTTTTCATTTCATTATTATATGAATGCGATGTTTGGAATATTTTTATTGTTTTTTGGTTTATTTTTGTCCAAGCGGCAGGGGTAGGGGAGAGACCCCGTATAAGATTAACAATGCTTTCTGTTGGTTGAGAAAAGTTTATTTCGCATGTTTCTGTAAATATTTTAGGAGCATGTGTTGGTTCTATATTTTTGAAAGAGGTTTGGGATATTTTTTGATAGGTGTTGTTTTGAATGGATTCCAATGTTTTTAATACTAATGCTGCTCCTTTTTTCATCAATTTGTGTGTGAGAGTTCCTGCATTGTCATCGGAGCTTATGGTTTCTTTTTCTTGGAAGATAATATCACCTGTGTCTATTTGGTGTTTGAGAAAAAAAGTAGTGACCCCTGTTTCTGTTTCTCCGTTTATAAGAGCCCAGTTTATGGGTGCTGCTCCCCTGTATTTAGGAAGAAGAGAAGCATGCAGGTTGAATGTTCCTAAGGGTGGCATATTCCATACTACTTCCGGGAGCATTCTAAAGGCGACTACAATTTGTATATCGGCTGCAAGTAATTGAAGTTGCTGTATGAAGTCATCAGATTTTAAACTATGCGGTTGCATAAGATTGATATTGTGTTCTTTACAAAAAGATTTTATAGGGGATTCCTGCACAATGTTTCCACGTCCTTGTGGTTTGTCTTCGACGGTTATTACTCCTACTATGTTTTTTTTATTTTCTACTAATATCTTTAGGCTTTCTACTGCAAAAGTATTAGTTCCAAAAAATACTATACGTAAACTCTCTTTTTTAGAATATGGTATCACAAACGAAGGTTCTATTTTTACTATATGAAACAGGTATTGGGTATATGGTTCTCAAGTTATTGTGTTTATATACTTGAGATTTTGTAAATTATTATTATTATTTGATTTATAAACATTTGCTCACTTTTATAGAAATAAAGAAAGGTAAAAATCTGTTTTTTACTCTGTTTTTTCTTTTTTCCCTATTTTTTGGAGAGCAGAATAGATCCTTGCTCCTGCTTTTGGTACTCCTATAATGGATAATATATTCATAAGGTCTGGTCCTTCCCCGCTACCTGTAATCGCTACTCTTAACATCTGCATATATTTTCCCATTTTGATTTGTTTATCTGCAAAGTAGTTTTCTAAGAGAGAATGAATCTGCTCGGGAGAGTATTCAATAGAATTGTTTTGCTCAAAGAGAAGAGCTATTCCTTGTAATACTTTTTCTGTTTCGGGGTTCCATTTTTTTTGAATAAGAGCATTATCATATTGTTCAGGGGGATAGAAAAAAAACATTCCATGGGTAATAATTTCGGGTATAAAAGTGATTCTTTCTATCATGGATTCTACTATGAGAGGGATTTTTTCTTCTGAAAAAGGTATATTTTGAGAAAGTAAAATTTGTGTTATTTCATAGTAAATTTCATTTTTATTTTTTTGTTTTATATAATGTTTATTAAACCATTGGGCTTTTTTTATATCAAACCTTGCTCCTGATTTATGAACTTTTTCTAGAGAAAATTCTGTAATGAGTTTTTGGAGAGTAAAGAATTCTTCTTCTGTTCCATTGCTCCAACCGAGAAGGGCTAAAAAATTAATCATTGTTTCTTTCAAGTATCCACTTTCTCGGAATCCTATGGAAGTATTGTGAGAGAGGGGGTCTATCCAATTCAAAGGAAATATAGAAAATCCATGATTCTCTGCATCTCTTTTGCTGAGTTTTCCTGCACCTTCGGGCTTGAGTATCAAAGGCAGATGCACAAAAACAGGCATATTTTTTCTCCATCCAAAAAAATCGTATAGAAGTACATGAATAGGAGTAGAAGAGAGCCATTCTTCACCTCTAATCACATGGGTTATTTCCATTAAATGGTCATCTACCACGTTAGCAAAATGATAAGTGGGCATCCCGTCAGACTTTATAAGCACTTTATCATCTAAAACAGAAGAGTGGTAGATTACCTTTTCTCGCACCACATCATAAAATATAATATCTTCGTTTTCGGGAACTTGTAAGCGGATTACATGTCTTTCTCCATTTCGTATCCGTTTTTCTACTTCTTGATGCGAAAGCGTGAGAGAATTTTTCATCGTTTTTCTTGTATCAGCGTTGTATTGACGAGTGGTAGAATGGGATTCTTGCAGATCTTCTCTCATTTTTTGGAGTTCTTCTTCGGTATCAAAAGCGATATATGCTTTTTTTTCCTCTAATAAACGCTGTGCATATTGCTTATATATTCCTAATCTATGCCTGTCCGATTGCCTGTAAGGACCTAATTTTCCTCCTATTCCATCACCTTCGTCTACTTGAATGCCAATCCATTGGAGTGATTCTTTAATATATTCCTCAGCACCAGGCACAAATCTTGATTGATCAGTATCCTCAATTCTCAAAATCATAGTTCCTTTGTTTTGCTTCGCAAACAAAAAATTATATAATGCCGTTCTCACTCCTCCTATATGAAGCCCCCCCGTCGGACTGGGAGCAAATCTTACTCTGACCATTTTGTATGTTAATAAATAATTATATTAATTTTGTATTTTGAAATAATTGCAATAATACAGTATTTTTTTAAATGTATTGGAATTACAACATTTATTCATACAATAGGTTGCAAAAAAGAAAAGAAAACTATATGAAAAACAAAACATGAATGTGTTAGAACTTTTAGAATAGATTACAATTATAATTATATCCAAAAAAATGTAATAGCTTCAATACATCATTGTCCTATTTTTAGAACCTATTTTAAGAGTAAACTTTTATTAATCAAGATCAGGGAGCAATAAAGTAAGATCAGGCAACGATCCGTTGAACACAGACAATCCTGCGTTCAACGGATCGCTTCCTGTGTAGAAATCATTATAACATTGTCCCAACTCCCCTCCTTTTAAGGAGGGGTCAGGGGGGGTTAAAAAAGGATTCTACTTACCATTTTTGCAGTATTCCGCTTCGTTAAGAGGTATCCTCGTTTCTCGCTGCATTCTGCAAAAATGAACGCTCACAAGAAGGCACAAATGACCACCTATAAACTATAGGTAAGTCGAAATCCAATATTGAAGTTCCTGAAGGAAGGACTGATGAAGTAGCGAACAGAAACGGCGCAGTTACTGGCGTCGCGATTCCAACTCCCACCGCGCATCACCCGGCTCGAACTCGAACTAGGACCAGTAGGATCACTCACTGCACTACCGCTATAATCTCCATACCAATCGCTGCACCATTCCCATACATTCCCGGTCATATCGTAGAGTCCGTAGCCATTAGGAACTTTTTGAGCTACAGGGTGAGTTGTATTACTACTATTTACTCCATACCAGCTAACATCGGTTATATTATCCGAACCTGCATATTGAAAGTTTTGTCCTCCTCGAGCGGCATATTCCCATTCTGCTTCCGTAGGGAGACGAAAGGTCATTCCCGTAGCAGTATTTAAGGCAGCTATAAAGGTATGGACATCAGTCCATGATACAGTCTCTACGGGGCAAGTACCGCAGTTAGGAAAAGAACTCGGGTTTGTATTGTTCATCACTGCCTTCCAGAGTGTTTGAGTCACCTCTGTAGTCATCATATAAAAATCCCGAGTGAGCGTCACATTCGTTGTAGGAAGTTGATCACTCGGGCATGAAGTGTTTGCTTTTCCCGTGCCTGCATCTCTTCCTTCTACACATCCCATGGTAAAGGTTCCAGCGGGTATGAGGTTCACAGTAAAAGAAACTCCACCTGCAGTAATTGTTTTGGTAGAAGGATTATTTCCCGATGATACTGATTGTGTAATGGTAAAAGTTTGTCCTGCTACATTAATAGTTCCTGTTCTTGCACTGGAGGAAGTATTGGCAGAGAGTGAAAAATTCACCGTTGTCGATCCAGTTCCCAAAGTAGCAGAAGTAATAGTTATCCAACTTGGAGAAGCTGAAGCAGTCCAAGGAGTGCATCCTGAATTTGCTGATGCAGTAAGATTAAAAGTTCCTGTAGTAGCAATCGCACTATACGAATTACTCGAAGGGGAGAGAGAATAACTACAAACAACTTCTCCTGCCTGTGTAATGGTAAAAGTTTGTCCTGCTACATTAATAGTTCCTGTTCTTGCACTGGAGGAAGTATTGGCAGAGAGTGAAAAATTCACCGTTGTCGATCCAGTTCCCAAAGTAGCAGAAGTAATAGTTATCCAACTTGGAGAAGCTGAAGCAGTCCAAGGAGTGCATCCTGAATTTGCTGATGCAGTAAGATTAAAAGTTCCTGTAGTAGCAATCGCACTATACGAATTACTCGAAGGGGAGAGAGAATATGTGCAGTTGAGAAATTCTGCTTGAGTAATGGTAACATTTTTATTTTGAACACCTGTTGTAGATACAGTAATGGTAGCGGTTCGAGATACAGAAGCGGTATTGATGGATAATGCTACTATAAGAGTTCCATTTCCATTGGATGTGTTTTGAGGAATGGTAGCCCAGGTCTGATTACTCATAGCTAACCATGCGGTGTTTGAAGTGACAGAAAAAGAAGTAGTAGTGGCAGTATGAGGTACATTTTGTGTAGATGGGGATACAGCAAGGGTAGGGAGAAGTGTAGTTTGGGTAATGTTCACTATTTTATTTGTTACCCCTGTTCCTGAGAATGTTATTGTTCCTGTTCTTGTACTTCCTGTGGTATTTTCTAATGTGGTAATGCTCATTTGTGTATTCCCCGTTCCTGTTTCGGGAGTTATAGTAGATATCCATTCTGCAGTTTTCATAGCAGTCCAGTTTATATTTGACATTATGGATAAAGAAGTTTGCCCTGCGGAGCTAGGCACTTGTATATTTGGGTTATTGATTGTCAAAAAAGGAGCAATTCCTTCTTGCCTCAGAGTAAATATTTGGGATACAGCATCTGCTGCCTGCACGGTAATAATTCCTGTACGAGTATTCGTAATGGCATTTGCCGTATAAGTCACTTCAAGTGTTCCATTTCCTGTTCCTGTTTTAGTAGTAGTAAGCCATGAAGGTTCACTCGAAACAGTATTCCATGCAGTGTTAGATGTAATTGCTATATTGGTTGCCCCTTGTGTAGAGGGAGCATTATAGGTAGTAGGACTAAGAGATATAAAAGGAACTTCTAATTGAATATCTCTTTTTATAGTTTGTCCATTTATTTCTATAGGTCTTGGGGTTCTATAATTGAGATATCCCGCTTTGATAGTAGAGATTTCATAATTACCCGTTGGCAATTCTCCAAAACTATAAGAGCCATCAGAATCTGAAGTAGTGTTTCGGCTTCCATTACTTGATATATTTATAATAACTCCGGGGACGGGATCATTTGTTTTCGTATCTGTTACCCTTCCGCTCAGTGAACCAAAAGTTTCCTTTGGTTCGCATGCATTCAGTATTATCATTCCTCCTATGATTACTATCCTTGCAAAAACTTTTCTATAATGTATTTTCATTGTTGATGTATGTTTAATAATTACATTGTGTTTTAAAAAAAGACAATATACAGAGGGGTTCTAAAAATTCAAATCCTAAAAACTGTAGCCCTTAAAAATCAATAGTTACCAACACTTTTCTTTTGAAGAAATCAATTTTTAGAACACACCTTAATTTTTATATCTATTTTGTTTTTTTATTTTCTGTTTTTGAATAGATACATTACTTTAACGTAAGTCATTTTCTTTATTTTTTCCTGTTATAGTTTTATAGAAACGCATCATTATTTGAAGGTTTTCTTCCAAATCTGTTGGCATAATAGGGGAGTGGATGAGAATTGTTTTTGTTTTATAATCAAACCCCACAGCAATAATAGGGATATTTGCTTTTTTAGCAATATACCAAAACCCTGTTTTAAGGGAGGTTACTTTTTTTCTGGTGCCTTCGGGAGAAAGTGCAATAGCAAATTCTTCTTTTTCTAAAAAAATATTGGATATTGTTTCTACTAAATTATTATCTTTTTTCCTGTCTACGGGATATCCTCCCATCCAGCGCATAAGTATTCCTAAGGGGAAGGTAAAAAGTTCTTTCTTCCCAATAAATCGTATGTCTAATTGTAAAATAGAGCGGACTAATACCCCTACAATAAAATCCCAACTACTGGTGTGAGGGGCTACTACTGCTATATATTTCTTTTCCGCTTTCATAGTAGCCACATCACCCTCTATTTTCCATCCCCACGCACTAAAAATAAACTGATAAATAGTTCTTTTCATTTGTATTTATTATATATTAAAGAGGAATAATTTTTAGGGATTTCATAAAATTCTATCGGTAAACCATCAGTATCGGAATAAAAGTAAAACGTTTATTCGTTATGGTATCCATACGAATTGATTATGTTTCTATATTATATTTTGAGAGGTACTGTATAATAATTTCTAAATTTTCTACTTCAAAAGATCAATGTATCAAACCATTCGCTTCTGGTTGAAATATTCTCTTGGGAGGGTTTGGAAAAGAAAATAGTTCTATCTATATATCTCATTCAATGCCAAATCTAATTTATAATATTTTCTTTCTTCTCGGTATGTTTTTTTTATTATTTTCCATTCTAAAATATCCATATAAAAATGTTTAAACACCTCGTAATCAAAGCAATAATAGCGATACGATAGATTTTTTTGAGCATATTGTTCTTTTGTTATTTTTTTTCTAGTAAATATTCTAATTCAATACTATTTTCATTGAGAGATTTTATGATATCTATGTAAGATATTTTTATAGATGCTACTTGATTAATATGGTTAAACCATTCCAAATACTCGCCGACAGAAAACTTTTTCTCTGCAATGGATTCTATAATTATGATATTAGGAAGAGTTATTTTCTCAAAATATTCCAAGAGTTCTTTATTCTTTTTATACTGCTCATAAGTATATGTCCATTGGGTTTTGAGTATTTGTTTTTGCAATAAATAATTATTTTGAGATATTTTTTGATGAAGGTAAGACACTTCTATATTTTTTTTATTCGTTATAAAAAAAAGAGGAAAATCTATTCCAATCTGCACAGATTGAAATCTATCTTGTAAAGTATATTCTTTATTATCAGCTGCAAACCCTTGAAAGGTGCCATTAAAATAAGCCAAACTAAATTCCGGAAATAATTTTATTTTTTCTAAACTACTATTCATAGAAGCTATTTTTTTTTCTTCTTCTTTTACTTGAAGAGATATATGATTTTCAATAGTGGGATCATCCTTGCTAAAAGAGGTTTCTATTTTCAAATTATCCACTATAGGTTCTAATTCCGATTCTGTATAGAGCAGGGTTTTGAATATTTTTTTGGCTATACTTGTTTCTTGTTCGAGGTTATTGAGCTTTATGAGCAGAGTGGTTCTTTCATTTTCGGAGTAGAGTTTTGCTAATATGTCTGTTTCCCCTTCGGCAGAAAGCAGGTTTATTTTGGAAATAAATTTTTTGTGAATGCTATCCAATAGAGTAAGTATCTTTCTTTTTTCTTCCAAACAAACAAGAGTATAAAATATTTGAGTTACATTTTTTTTAATCTCTAATTCTTTGAGAGTTTTGTTAAAGGTAGCAATTTTCCAATTTTGTTTTAAGATTTTTTTTTGCTTTCCGTATAACAGCGGAGAGGAAAAAGATTGTTGAATACTCCATCTATTATCTAACAAAGCACCATTTACATTTCCTATATCTAAACTTATATGGGTAGAAGGTATGTTAAAAGCCGTAGAAATTAATTTTTTACTCTTATCTATATATAATTGTTCGTTTTTTATTTCTAAATTATTCTGCATCGCAACATGAATTGCTTCAGCAAGAGTTATTTTTTGTGCTTTTACAAAAAAGGAATGTATAAAAAAAAACAAACTGACTGTCTGTACTAACAATAATTTATTCATGTTCTCGTATTTGTAGTTGATTTTTATTTTTTGTGGTATCTGTTACTTCTAATATATTGTTTTCCTTTTGGATTATAAAATTATCTAAAGTTGGCTGGCCTGCATCAATCCAAGCAGTATACCAAATATTACTTACCATCTGAATAGACCTTCGTAGTTGTCTTTCTATTTGCCCATTCAAAACATTTTGATATTTTTTGGAATAGTCGTAAGAATAGGTTTGTACCATAGTATTCCCTCTTGCTACTATTTCCATTTTTTCATCGGGCGGAAATTGTTGAGAAAGTATTTTTTCAAAAGACAAAACAGAATCCACCATAGAATGGGTTTGAAATATACACTTCCAAACTTCTGTTTCTACATTTGGTATATAAACTGCTTTTCCTACAAAAAAATCATAATCCTCTAAAAATAACTCTGGTATTCGAGATTCCCAAAAACCATGTATTCCCAATTGACCTGTCAACTGTCCATTATAATTTGATGTGGTGTGGAGCGGAACATTTGCATCAGCTATGTAATGTCCTATATCAGCAGATATTCTTAGAATTCTTTTCATATCTTTTTTTTGAAAGGCATTGGTAAGCTGGTATTTCATAAAAATAATATGCCAAGGCACAATACCATGTTTTTTTAATGCTTCTTCGGTGTATTTTTCCACTGCTCTATTCCAGTTTTTGGGGAGTATAACAGAAGCACTATCTCCATATTCATTGAGATCTATATAGTGTCGAGGAGCTTCTTCTTCATCTAAATGTCTTCTTTTATCAGGAGCAACAGCATTATCTGTAATGTAGTCAATATGTTTTTTAAAGAAAATACTCATTTCGGGAGGGAGACAAAAAACGGCTATACGATTTATAGTCCTGTGCCCCAGAAACCCCCAGGAATGTATGCTAAAAGGATATATAAATGTAAAAATAAGAAAAAATAATAAAACTCTTTGGAAAACAAACATTTATAAAATATATTACATAATTATAAGAGCCCTAATATTTTTTTATTTGTTTCTGTATTTGCTCCACTACTTGCAAAGTCGTCAAATGCTTTTTCTGTAACAGATATAATGTGCTTTTGAATGAATGGTGCTCCTTCTTTTGCGCCTTGCTCCGAACTTTTTATGCAGCATTCCCACTCCATAACAGCCCATCCATCGTAACCATACTGAGACAATTTACTAAATACAGCAGGAAAATTTACTTGACCATCTCCCAAGGATCTAAATCTTCCCGCTCTTTTTATCCATGGCTGATACCCACCATAAACCCCTTGTTTTCCCGTAGAATTAAATTCTGCATCTTTCACATGAAACATTTTAATATACGGATAATAAAAATCAATATACTGAAGATAATCCAATTGCTGTAAAACAAAATGACTCGGATCAAATAAGATATGAACACGTGGATGATTTTTAGTAGCTTCTAAGAACATTTCAAAAGTAATCCCATCGTGAATATCTTCCCCAGGGTGGACTTCATAACAAACATCTACACCATTTTTGTCAAACTCATTCAGTATAGGTATCCATCTATATGCTAACTCTTGAAACCCTTCTTCTACCAACCCTTTTGGACGCTGAGGCCATGGATAGATATATGACCAAAGCAAAGAACCTGAGAAAGTTGCATGCACGGAAATCCCTAAATTTTTACTAGCTCTTGCCGCAAAACAGAGTTGTTCGGTAGCCCACTGTGTTCTTTCGGATGGATTATTTCTATACATTTCAGGAGCAAACCCAGCAAACATTTCATTATACGCAGGATGAACGCCTATAAGCTGTCCCTGAAGATGTGTAGATAACTCTGTTATTTGCATCCCAAAACTACTTACAAGCCCTTGTAATTCATCGGCATATACTTTACTTTCCGCACATTTTTTGAGATCTATACATCTCTTATCCCACGTAGGAATCTGTATTCCTTTATACCCCAAAGCAGATGCCCATTTGCAAATACTACTTAAGTTATTAAATGGAGGATTATCTCCCATAAACTGGGCTAAAAAAATGCCCGGACCTTTGATTGTTTTCATATAATAGATTCATTAATGTAAAATAATTTCATAATAATAATAAATAATAAGTAAAATTACTTTTTTTCTAAATAAAATTAAGTATTGTTAATCAGCATTTATAGAAAATTCTTAAATATTTGTTGAGAGTCTCCCAAACCTCACTTTTAATCCATTTATAATTTTGTAATTATTTAATTATCAATAGGTTTAAAATTAAATATTTTTGTAAAAAATGACTTTGGAGAGTGGACTCAAAGTTAAGGGCTTTCTTGCAACACTAAATATTTTTTACAAAAACTTATAATATTAATTTCTAAACATATCCATTAACAATTATCATTATAAACCATAACTCTTTGATAATTTGTTTTTATAATATATTTATTTATAAAATACATTTATTTTTTTTACAAAAAATTGTTAATCAATACTATATATTACAATATTATAAATATTTTTATTATAAAAATATCTTATATATTTATTTATCAAATAGTTATAATACTTTCAATAAATAACATAGTTACTTATTATATTAACTTTTTAAAAAACAAAAGGTTATAAAATTTTAAATAGTACAAAAAAAACATTTAGATAAAACTAAATATACTAATTGATATTTAGACAAACCTAAATACAAAAACGATAAATTTTAGACAAATCTAAACGTGTTTTTAGAGTATTCTAAAATAACTTTTAGACAAACCTAAACGTGTTTTTAGGGTATTCTAAAATATGTTTTCTGTTTTTACTATCGTTTATTTGTAACTATTATTTATCTAAAAAGAGTTATTTTTTAGTTTTTCTAATTCACTTTACGAAAAAATTATATTCAAAAAATTTATTTTATACTCATTCCATTAAAAATTGAGAGAGTATTTTGAAAAATAATAAGAATTGCAATAAAATAGTATTTTTATTG
This sequence comes from Chitinophagaceae bacterium, assembly GCA_030053935.1. NCBI lineage: Bacteria > Pseudomonadati > Bacteroidota > Chitinophagia > Chitinophagales > Chitinophagaceae > Chitinophagaceae bacterium. The sequence goes on along the minus strand of JASGCU010000028.1, from coordinate 12,590 downwards.
AAAAATTAAAACGTTGAGGAATTTGGATATTTGATTAATATCGTGGTTACGGGTTCGTAGAGATGAGCTGGCAGAGAGGTCATTTTATGTAAGTTTTTTGAGGGGTATACAAGAAAGGGAAGCAGAGAAGCTTTATAAAAAACTATTTGGCTTCTTTTCAAACGTATGAACAATGCATATCTCCATTTTAAATGCTATTAAGAACATAATAATTTATAAAACCTATGGAATAAAAACAATAAAACACTATGGAAAAAATAATAATCTACATTTCCCTTTTCTTTTTCATAGAAAGAAATCTTTTCGCACAAATAATGTATGCCCCAGCTTTTCCGGATACTATCAGAGAAACACTTCTCGATGGTTCTAATATGAAACTATTTATAAAAGGTGATGAATCTGACTCTCATTTAGAAACAGAAGATGGGTATACTATTCGAAAAAATAGGATTGGATATTATGAGTATGTTATTATGGACCGACAAAATAAACTTATATTATCAGGTATAAGAGCTAAAAATGTAAAAAAAAGAACTTCTAAAGAGAAAAATTTTTTAAAAACTATTCCTAAAAAAATACGAGATAAAAATACTTCTCGCTCTTCTTCAAATATATATAATAATGCATATAATGATACTACTTCTGCAATTCAATACTCTGCTTCAGGGACGATCAATAATAGATTCCCGACTACTGGTAATAGAAAAATTCTTGCTTTGCTAATACGGTTTAAAGATTTAGATAGTGTTTATTCTCGAAATTCCTTTGACAGTTTATTTAATACTCCTTCATACAGAAATACAGGTAGCTTCAAAGATTTTTTTTTGCAAAATTCTTTTCAAAAACTGAATGTTACCACTGATGTATATGGTTGGTATACTGCAGACAGCTCTTATAGATACTATTCTACAAGAGAATATCAGTTAGTAGTAGAAGCAATATACTCAGCAGAAAGAGCAGGGGTAGATTTTTCTCAATACGATAATGATAACGATGGATATGTAGAGAGTGTTATGGTAGTCCATTCGGGTCCAGGGAGAGAAGCGACGGGTAATTCCAATCATATATGGTCACATTTTTCGTCCGGATCGCTTTCCTCTTCTTATGATGGAGTTACTATAAGCAATTATGCCATTCAACCCGAAATATTACTTTCTCAAAAAACATCTATTGGGGTTTTTTGTCATGAATTTGGACATATGTTAGGACTACCCGACCTCTATGATACAGATGGAAGCTCTCAAGGTTTGGGTGCTTGGTGTGTTATGGGAAACGGAAATTGGCTCAATACGGGACAGACTCCTTCTTCTTTTTCTGCTTACTGTAAAGAAAAATTAGGTTGGGTAAACCCTACTCTTCTTAGTAAACAATATTCTTGTACTTTAAAACCATCTACTGATACGAATGTTGTGATAAGAATCAATACTCCTTATAAAAATGAATATTTTTTAATGGAGAATAGGCAAAGGAGGGGCTTTGATTCCCATTTACCTGGTTCGGGATTAGCCATTTATCATATTAATACAGATAAAACCAATAATAGAGATGATTCTAATAGACTGGTAGATTTAGAAGAAGCAGACGCTCTCAATGATTTGGATTATCTATCAAGGAATATTCTTGGTATTGTTATTGAAAACAAAGGTGATGCGGGAGATCTCTTTCCAGGAATCTATAGTCGGAGATATTTTAATGATAACACAAACCCAAGCTCTCGAACCTATAATAATAAAAATACTGGTATCAGTATTTCACAGATAACTGTATCTACTCCTAATATTCTATTTAATTACGTTGTTCCTGACACTACAAAACCAAATATCACTTCTATTGTCCCCACAGGATGGCCTTCTTCTATTATTGTTTCTAAAAGAAAAGGTTATAATACTGAAGAGACAAATTTTTCATCGGATGACTCTCTCTATGTTGATATAAATTTTATAAATAATGCTTCTACAGCAAGCTCAAAAACCTTCATAAATAGTCTTTCCATAAACAATCAATTACTTAGAAGAGACACTATCAAATATTCCATTTCACCCAATCAAATCATACAATATGCAGATGTCTCAATAGGAAAATATAATCCCGGCACATATTCCTTACAATTCTCCTTAGATGTATTAGATTCTCTTTCTGAAAAGTATGAAAATGATAACGTCTTTATAAAAGAAATAATAATAAATCCATCTCATGATGAACCTTGTAATGCCAAAGAACTCTCAATACAAAAAACATATAATCCTATTCTTAGCTCTAATGTAAATGCCACTGCTTCTATGCATATTTCAAATATATTTTCTCCGGGTTGTTTACAAACTTCATACAATGGAGGTGATGTATGGTTTCGTTTTGTAATTCCTGCCTCCGGAACAATAGACATTATAACACAAGAAATACAATACATGGACGGACTTATGGCTCTCTATTCCGGAACTTGCTCCAACCTCTCTTTTATAGAATGCTTTGATGATTATGACATCGGTTCTGTTTATAATATAATGCCAAGAATATATCTCAGCAATCAAACTCCAGGAGATATCTTTTATATAAGATTTTTTTCCTACCATAATAATATATCAGCACCTTTTTATATTTTTGCTATCAATAAAAAAAGCACAGTAACCATTCGTACGACTCCTGAATACGTTGGACAAATAAGAGGAGGTGGCACTTATAACGATGGTGATACTGTCATTTTATCTGCTTCTGCTTCCGAAGGATATACTTTTAGCAGATGGACAGAAAATGACTCTACACTTTCTTCTGATAGCATTTTTTCTTTTCCCATACAAAAAGATAGAAATATTACCGCACAATTTACCCTTAAAAAATATCTCATAAGTATCAATACAAATATTCCAAATCCAGGACAAATAAGAGGAAATGGAACATATAACTATAATGATACCATAACTTTACGAGCATCGTCTTATCATGGATATACATTTGAAAGATGGACAGAAAATGATTCCCTCCTTTCCTACGATACCATTTTTTCTTTTCTCATACAAAAAAATAGAAATATTACCGCAGCATTTATTCTAAAACAATACATAATCACTACATCTCTCAATATTGCAACCGCCGGAAAAATAACGGGAAGTGGAATATATAATTATAATCAAACCGTAACACTCAAAGCAAAACCTTACCTCGGATATACTTTTGAGAGATGGACAGAAAATGATTCTACCCTTTCTTACGATACTCTCTTTTCTTTTCCCATCCAAAAACATAGAAATATCAGAGCTGTATTTACACCTAAATTCTTTACCGTTTTTATGATAGCAAATGATAAAAATGCAGGAACTATTTCAGGAGCAGGAACATACTCGTATAATCAACAAGTTACCATAAAAGCAACTCCCAACGAAAACTATACATTCCTCAAATGGACAGAAAATGAACAAGATATCTCCACAAATCCACTACATCAATTTTCTATATTTCAAAATCGCACTTTCAAAGCATACTTTCAATCTATTATATCACATCCACTCACAAACGCCATTCAAAACGAAGGACTTACTCTCTTCCCAAATCCTACCAAAGAAATACTTACCATATCGATAGAAAATAATTACATTGAAGAAATAACCATCCATGTATATTCACTTACAGGGAACCTCCTCAAAACAGAATCATTTATGAAAAAAAAACAAAAAACAATACATACTATACCTATTCAGAATCTCCCAAAAGGAAAATACATAGTAAAAATTTATACAAACCATACAAATAGAACACAAGAATTTATAAAAAATTAAAAAAGAGTACTTTCAGAATCCAATTTTTAGAAACTATCTTTAGTTATTTTTGCCCCACTTTTACATACAAAAATTGTAATACGGTTTATTACATCAAATATTATGTCAAAAAATAATTTAAAAAACAGGGTTTCTTTACCACCCATTCAATACGATGAAACATGGAAACTCATTCTATCTCTTTGGACAAAACCTGCTATTGAATTCTTTTTACCAAATATTGCTCAACATATTAATTGGGATAAAAAATATAGATTTATCCAACAAGAATTCTCTAAGTTTAAGATGCAGGACTCTATCTCCCGAGTAGATACTTTATTAGAATTTGAATTACTCAGCGGGAAATCTTTTATCTTACTTCTTCATATAGAAATTCAATCTACTCAACCTGAAACTATTGCCAAAAGGATGCTCAATTACTTAATAAGAATCTATTCTGAACATCCTAACAAAGAAATACAAAGCTTTATACTTTATATAGGACAAGAAAACTACCCCAATATAAATATCTACCAACCTTTTCAGATGAATAATAACTTAAGATTTGAAGGAAGTTATTATATGTTAGCAGAACATTCAGAAGGAGAACTTATGTCTATAAAGTCCCCTATAGCATACTGCTTACTATTAAATAAGTGGATAAATACATCCAAAAAAACAGAGATAGAAAGATTGGAAACCCTTAGAAAATTTGTCCAACTTATAAAAGAAAATAATATCAATAGAGAAGAAATACACCATTTTCTAAAAATTGCAGATAATTTAGTAACTTTGCCAAAAGAATTAAAAGAAGAAAAAAACAAAATTATATATCAAAATTTACTTAATAATATGATAACTTTAAATTTAGATTCAGAACAATTAGAAGGGATAAAAAAAAGCATTAATATAATGTATGAGAAGGGAAAAACCGTAAAAGATTTTCTTCTAGAAGGAAAAATAGAAGGAGAACAAGTAGGAATTCAAAAAGGAAAGATGGAAGAGAGAATAGAAAGAATCACAACAGCTCTCAAAAGAGGAAAACTCACTCTTGTAGAAATAGCAGAGGATTTTGATGTCACCCTAGAGTTTGTAATGCAAATAAAAAAAGAAAAAAATCTCTAAAAGAATACAAACTACTTTTTAGAACTACTCTCTAAACTATAAAGCAAAGAAAAACAAATGAAACTAAAAGCAATTTTATCAGGTATAGAATACCAAATAACAGGAACCCAAGAGAGAGAAGAGGAAATAGAAATAGTATCTCTCTGTGATAATTCTAAAAATGTAACAACCGAAAGTTTGTTTGTCGCAGTAAAAGGACTCCAGGTAGACGGGCATCAATTCATAAATACAGCAATAGAAAAAGGAGCAAAAACAATTATGTGTGAACAACTCCCCGCTGAAATCAAGCCGAATATATGCTACATAAAAACACCCGATACTGCAAAAGCCCTCGGAAAAGCGGCATCCAATTTTTATCAAAACCCATCCCATCATCTAAAACTCATAGGAGTAACAGGAACGAATGGAAAAACCACCACAGTAACCCTTCTTTACCGCCTCTTTCAAAAACTAGGCCATAGGTCAGGACTGCTTTCCACAGTAGAGAACAGAATACAAGATGAAATACTCCCCAGCACTTACACAACTCCCGATGCAATTACTATTAACAAATTACTCAAGCAGATGGAAGAAAAAAATTGTGAATATGTGTTTATGGAAGTAAGTTCCCACGCCATAATCCAAAAAAGAACCGAAGGGCTACTCTTCTCAGGGGCTGTTTTTACGAATATCACCCACGACCATTTGGACTATCATAAAACATTTGAAGCATATATAAAAGCAAAAAAAATGCTCTTTGATTCTCTCCCGAAAACCGCCTTTGCTCTTGTGAATAGCGATGATAAAAATAGCAACATCATGCTACAAAACTGTAACGCAATTAAAAAATCTTTTTCAATGAAGAATAAAAGCGATTTCAAAGGTAAAATACTCCACAATACCATCAATGGATTAGAATTAGAAATAAATGGAAAAAACGCATGGTTTCAACTGATAGGAAGCTTTAACGCATATAATCTATTGGGAGTGTATGGAACTGCAATACTATTACAGCAAAATCCACACGAGGCATTACTGAACCTCACCTCACTCCAAGCACCAAAAGGAAGATACCAACAAATAACCTCAAGAACAGGAATACATATCATTATTGACTACGCACACACACCCGATGGCTTGGAAAAAATTCTCCAAACTATCCAAAAACTCCGCTCACATAATCAAAATATCATAACTATTACAGGATGCGGAGGAAATAGAGACGCAACCAAAAGACCCATAATGGCTTCTATCGCTTATAAATACAGCCACACTCTTATACTTACCTCTGATAATCCCCGATTTGAAAATCCAATGGACATCATAAACCAAATGCTCAAGGGAATCCACAAAAATACAAAACATAAAAAAGTTCTTGTTATACCCGAAAGAAAAGAAGCAATTGAAACTACTATAAACTCTGCCCAAAAGGGAGATATAATACTCCTCGCAGGAAAAGGACACGAGGAATATCAAGATATACAAGGAATAAAACACCCATTTAACGAATACGAAATAGTTAATAATATTCTTCGCAATAAGCAATAGCAGTATTTCAAACAAAAAATGAAACTTTGTATCATTTGTACCACCTGTTTACTCCTTTTTATAAATTCCCGTCCCTATTCCCAAAATATCTATAGCACAAGAGAAACAGAAACTTCCGAATATATCATTTCTCTTTTAGGAATAAAGGTAGGAGAAGCAACCCTCAAAAAAACATCAGAAATAAAAAACTCTCAAAGGTATTACCACTTGAAAATATCAGGAAAAACCACCGGAATCGCACATCTTTTCTATAATGTGAGCGATGAATGGGCTACTCATATAGACCCACAATCTTATTTTCCAATACTTTTTTATAGAAATATACAAGAAAATAAATACAGAAAGCACGAAATAGTATTGTTTCACCGGCAACAAAATATAATAGAAGTGAAAAATATAGACCCTACCACAAAACAAGTCCAATCCATCAAAAAATATACCGTAAAAGAACCACTCCACGACATTTTAAGCGGTATACATATCCTCAAATATAAACATTATGACTCGCTCTCAAACGGCAGTACCATTACTATGAAAGGTTTTTGGGAAGATACCACCTATACCCTGCAAATAAGATTTATAGGAAAAGAATATATAAAAACAGAACAAGGAAAAATACACTCCATAACTATTGCAATCTTCCCTCCTGCAAATACTATCTTTGAAAAGAACAATCCAATACAAATATGGTTCTCAAATGACCTAAAAAGAACTCTTCTCAAGATAAAAACCAAGATGACCATTGGCTCTTTAGATGTCAATATAAAAAAATAAGATATTTAAACTCCAGATGTATTCTAGAGATTTTTTATGTATTATATTTTACAATATGTTTTTATATAGAGAGTGAATTTTTATTTCTGAACTACTCTAATGATTTTTTGAGTTGGAGAAGCGATTTTATATTCTTTTCTGTTTTTATATTTTGAATAATTCCTTTTTTTTCTTTTTCTGTTAAACGCCAGCTGAGAGGAGCATACTTGTCTTTTTCATGTTTTGCTTCCCCGATTCTGTTTTCATGAGGGTTATATTCAAATGAGATTTGCTCTACTGAGTCAGGAAACCACGATTGAATCATAGCAAATTGACTATCGTTATTAATATCTTGAATATTTTCTAAATTATTATAAACCCCACTAATCGGCGATGAAAAGTAAGAAAGTAAAGAATTTGATTCTCGGATCACGTTATTTTCTATTTTTTGATAATCTCGTACAATAACAAAGACAACTCCATTCGTATTATCAGCTATCCATTGTCTAAAAACATACATATATTGAATAGCGTCGGATACTCCAAAATTGTCAAATACACCTGCGTCCATTAATTCTATAGAAGGGCTGGTAGGGAGTTGAATTTTAGGACTTATATAGGGAAAAGTAGCATTCATGCGTAGAGCCGTTAAATATCTGAGATTACCTGCATTTTGTTGTTCAAAAAAACGTAAAAAATCTACTCCTTTTATCTTGATAATAATATCATTATGATTCCTAATATTATTCATAAAGCTTACATCTTGGCTGGAAATAAACATTTTTTTTCCATCGTTTATAATAATAGGAGCTAATATCAAGACAGGTATGAGAGATTGTTGTTCGGGAAGAGCGTAGTCCTGTAAACTTTTATCTAATACTTTATCTGTATTGTTGTTCAGCGTATTTTCAAAAGCAATTCCTCTATCTTTGAGATATGATTCTCCTTTGTAATCCATATATTGGAACCGAATAAGCATATCATTCACCAAAAGATGAAAAATAATAGAGTTCAGAATATCTTTAGAGATATTGGTAAGATGAGTTGGGTCGTTTAAATGGATATTTTCTCCCATTTTTTTTCTTAAAGAAAGCTCTCTAAAATATGCTGCACCTATTGAACCACCCGAAGCACCCGTAATAAGCATTGTTTTCTCCATAAACTTCCCATCTGTTATACTATCCATTGCCTGTAATACCTTAAAAGTCCAAAGAGCAGCCCTTTGACCACCTCCACTCACGCAAAGGAACACCATCTTGGGCTTCAAAGTATCCGACTGCTTCTTTTTCCAGTTTTTTAATATAGAAATCATACTCTCTTTATCTTGCAAATAAGTAGTTGGAGAAGTTTGTTGTTCTATTGATGCTTGGGAATACTCAGGTAAACTATTATTATAATCTAATCCCAAGGCATAATTATCGCTTTTTAATATCTCTGTTTCTAACAAAAGATTTACCAAAAAGAGAAGCAAAATACCTGCTGTGAAAGACCATCCTCTAAACCAATAGGAGATAGCTGCTATTATTTTTATACAGAAAGTAAGAATAAAAATACCACTTGCTGCAGCAGGTATCTGAAACAGAGGATAATCCATAAAAAAACTCATAAAAACTATGAGTAAAAAAGTAACAAACTCCGTTATTATGAGGTTAAAATGATTCTCATCAAATACTTTCAGCAGATATCTTCTATCTATTCCATAAGTAAGATTTGCAGTTCTTTGTAATGTAAAAAAACTATCAAAAAAATAATGTATAGCATGCTTCTCTGACTTTGTTTCCTTCAGGTGATCTAAGACGACCCTTCTATTAATAGTAATATGTTTTAACTGCTTGTCTATTTTATCCGAAAAGGACACAAAAGTACTTTTATGTGTATAGCTAAAAAACATATATAACAGCACAAGCATTATGCAAAAACCTAATAAGAAACCTATGACATCTATAAAAAGAACGCTCAAGTCCTTAAACTGATTCTCTAATTGGTAATGAGACACGCAGAGAATATAAGTTATGAGAAATACGAGAGGAAAGACACTGTTATTGATAGAGAACTTAAAAAAAGAATGCTTGACAGCCCCCAAAAAAGGATAATTTCCGCTGAAAAGAACATAACATATAGTATGATATGTGATAGTAAATTGAGAAAATGCTACACCTACTATAAAAAAACTCCAAAAATTGGTCTTATTTAAATACTCAGGGTTCAAAAACAAAGAAGGAACCCCAAAATCATTCCCAAAGTTTCCTAAAATTATATTAAAAAGTATAAACCAGGGAAGTAATAAAGCAATATTTTTTCTTAATGTAGAAATGAGAAGATCAAAAGCAAGAGTTCCATTGATTTTTTGTAGTAAGTGACCTCTAAAAATGGAGTTTTTTAACTCCTTTCCTTTCTTTATAAGTATATTCATTTTGTTTTTGTATAGAGAGAGTATGTATTATTGAAAATGTATATTATTTATTCTTTTCATATATTAAGTATAAGAAAATATAGTTTTTCTTTGTTTCTATTGGATTATATAATAAAAATAGAATCCTTATTTATGGAATATTTTTATTTTCTGATAATATTATTTCTGTTTCGTCGCCGGCAATGTTTCGGACTTTCATTCGCAAAGGAGTTTTTTCGCTCGAGATTGTACCATCCCAAAATTCTTTTGTTTTCTGACCATTCTTTATTACATATCCGTTTTTATCCATTTTTATTTCGTAATCACTTGTCCATATACCTTCTTTATTTGAGCAATCAAGGGAAATCATTTCAATAAGTTCAAGTCCTGTTTCGCTTATTTCAATCGGAACAAATTTTTTCTTTTTAGTTTTTTCTTCGGTTTCTGTTTCTTCATCATTTCCATTGTCGTCAATGTTATCAATTTCATCATCACCATTTTCTTCAGTTCCAT